>CALWNA010000193.1 GCA_944382505.1 uncultured Lachnospiraceae bacterium | reverse complement strand
GGTAGGTGTACCGCCACCGATATACACGGTATTTAATTCTCTGCCTCTTAACTTTTTCCCCAGAAACGCTATTTCTTTTATGACTGACGCTACGTACTTGTCCACCTTATCTTTATAAATATCAATTGGGTACGAGGTAAAAGAACAATACAAACAGGTAGTAGGGCAAAATGGTATTCCCACATAAAGACTGTAACCTTCCCGATAGCGCATTCCTGACAAAAGTTTCTGTTCTCTCACTGCAATATCCATGGAAAGCTTTAGTTTCTCATCAGAAATCAGATAAGTTTCTTTCATAATCCGGGAAATCTCTGCTTTAGACAATCCCTGTTCCAAAAGCATTCCCGGAATCTTCGCCGGTCGGATTCCCGTAAGATTTCCCCACGGAAGCTCCATTCCCGTATCCTGAACAAATAGACTATACAAAAGCTTTTTTAAAATATTCTTTGTCTCTCTTCTGAGAGAATCTGATGCCTGTTCTTTATTGAAAATTGCAGAACAATCCATCACTGAATATTCTTCAAAAAGCTTTTTATCTTTTTTATATAATGCAGTTGTGATTTTGTTTTTTTCGTAACATACCTTCAGAATCCTATAACTGTCCGTCACTTGGGAATTAATCTTAAACGGATGTCCCGGATAAAATGCCTGTACAAGAGACTGCACATCATATCCAAATTCTTCAGGCACTATCTGAATATCTATCATTAATAATACCTTTTTTCTCTGCCGATGGTGGTACTTTCATTATGTCCCGGAAAGACTTCCGTATCTTCGGGGAGCACCAAAAGTTTTTCCCGGATAGACCGCATAATTTCCGCCTCACTTCCTCCCGGAAAGTCCGTTCTTCCACGGCTTGCATAAAATAGTGTGTCACCGCTAAACAATATTCCTTCGCTTTCCAGATAAAAGCATCCGCTTCCCGGTGTATGTCCCGGTGTCAAAATAAACTGTATTTCCATTCCCGCAACCTGAAATTTCTGTCCATCTTGCAAAAACTCGTCCGCATCAATTGTCATTGGATTTCCAAACAAAGCGGAAAGATTCATTCTCTGATCTCCCAGCAACTGTTTTTCCAAGGCAGCAGCATAGACTTTTATGCCATATCTTTTCTTAAGTGCTTCTACTGCCCCTATATGGTCATAGTGTCCATGGGTCAATAGAATTGCTACAGGTTTCATTTCTATTCTGCTGACATTTGCAGAAATCTTCAGCTCATTATCGCCCGGATCAATAATAAAACCTTCCCCGGTTTCTTTGTTTTTACAAAGATAGCAATTGGTATAGCATTCACTGACCAACAAATTTCTTATTTCTAATTCTGCCATAAATCCTTTTCCCCTTTATCCTTTCTTTGCGCCGCAGGCGCGATTTCCATCTTATATCATCCTATATTTCTTTCTATGTCAATAATGCTGTCTATTGTTCTGATTTTTGCAATCAGACCATTGAGTTCTTCGGTTCCCTGAATTGCAAAGGACATGGTAATCGTGGCAATTTCCGACTTGCTTGTTCGGCTGTTAATGCTATTGACATCAATATTTCTCTCCGTAAATATTTTCGAGAGGTCTGTCAGTATGCCCACACGGTTATGTGCATAAATAACAATCTCTGTCATATATTTGCCGTCCTGCTTTCCTTCATCTGCAGCCCAGCTTGCCTCTATCAGTCTTCCTCTTTCCAAATCAGGAAGGTTAATTATGTTAATACAGTCTGTTCTATGGATGGAAACTCCTCGTCCTCTTGTGACAAAGCCGATAATCTCATCCCCGGGAACCGGGCTGCAACACTTGGAAAACCGGACCGCCACATCATCCATACCTTCCACTACAATACCGCTCTTTGATGTATGTGTTACATTTTCCTTTTTCCCTCCGACTGTGGAATTTAACACATCTTCATCCGTAACTTCTCTTTTATGTTCCTTTTCGTATTCATCCACAAGTTTATTTACAATCTCACCTTCTTTTAACCCACCGTGTCCCACGGAAGCAACAAGGGAATTCCAGTCTTTGTAGCTATATTTCCGGCGAACTTTATCCATGTATTCGGGCTTTAATATATCCTGCATTACAATCCCTTTTGATTTGCAGTATTTCTCGATAAGTTCCCGACCTTTAATAATATTTTCTTCTTTATTTTGCTGCTTAAACCATTGATTAATCTTATTCTTTGCCTGTGTACTTTTTACGATTTTCAGCCAGTCCATGCTAGGTCCCGTAGAGTTATTGGATGTGACGATTTCTACACGGTCACCATTTTGAATCACATAATCAATGTTAACCATCTTTCCGTTCACTCTGGCCCCTACCATTTTGTTACCGACTGCACTGTGAATACTATAGGCAAAATCAATCGGTGTGGAGCCGTTTGGAAGATTCTTTAAATCTCCATTTGGCGTAAAACAGTAAACATACTCTGAAAACATATTCAGGTCATCTTTTAACAAATTTAAAAACTCGTGATTATCTGACAAATCTCTCTGCCATTCAAGAATCTGCCGCAGCCAGCTTATTTTCTGTTCTTCATTGTCCCCCTCACCGGTAATATTTTCCTTATATTTCCAGTGAGCGGCAATACCGTATTCAGCCGTTTTATGCATTTCCATTGTTCTGATCTGAATTTCAAAGGGCTGACCGTTGGGTCCGATTAATGTTGTATGCAACGACTGATACATATTCTGCTTTGGCATTGCAATATAATCTTTGAACCTTCCCGGAACCGGGGTATACTTTTCGTGAATAACCCCCAACGCCCCATAGCATTCCATAACGGTATCCACAATGATTCTTATGGCAAACACATCATATATCTGATCCAGCGTTTTATGCTGGTTTACCATCTTTTTGTAAATGCTGAAATAATGCTTAACTCTTCCGTCTATGGATGCTTTAATTCCGGCTTTCTCTATATATCCCGCAACCTCAGCAATCAGCTGACTCATAAATTCTTCTCTGTGCTCCAGTCTTTCATGGACCCCTTCCACCAGTTCCTGGTATTTTTCCGGTTCCAGATATCGCAATGCAAGATCATCCAATTCGATCTTAATTTTGGAAATACCAAGACGGTCTGCAATTGGGGCATAAATATCCATTGTCTCTCTGGACTTTTCCTTCTGCTTTTTCGGCGACATATATTGAAGTGTACGCATGTTATGGAGACGGTCTGCAAGTTTAATCAGAATAACCCGGATATCCTTTGCCATGGCAAGAAACATTTTTCTCAGATTTTCTGCCTGTTCTTCCACTTTGTCAACGTCATAGTCTAATTTGGTAAGCTTTGTAACACCATCCACCAGATCTGTAACTTCCTCACCGAATTCCTGAATCATCTGTTCTCTTGTGACTGTTGTATCTTCCATGACATCATGCAGAAGCCCCGCCATAATAGACTCTTTATCCAGTTCCAAATCGGCAAGAATCAATGCTGTATGAAGCGGATGAATAATATAAGGTTCACCGGATTTGCGTTTCTGATCTCCATGAGAAGCTTTTGCGAATTCATATGCTTTATCAATCATCTTTAATTCATCAGCAGACGGATGATAATGTTTAATTTTATCTGTCAATCTGGCATATAATTCCTCCGGCGTTGCATGTTCCTCTTCTTTTGGAATAACACCATGATTTTCAATCTTTACATTCATATTCTTTTCGCTCATAAAGTAGTATCTCCATTAAACAATTTATTTCCCTTCATAAGTGATTACGGATTCTACTCTGTAACCGTCCAGTTTTTCTCTTCCCTGAAGTCCTGCAAGCTCTGTTAAAAATACACAGCCTGCCACTTCTCCGCCCAGTCTTTCTATCAATCTGATTGCCGCCGCGACAGTTCCTCCTGTCGCAATTAAATCGTCTACAATCACTACTTTCTGCCCGGGTTTAACTGCATCGATATGAATTTCAATTTCAGCGCTTCCGTATTCCAAATCATATTTCTCTGATATGGTCTTCCAAGGCAGCTTTCCTTTCTTTCTTACGGGAACAAACCCTTTTTTCATATCAAAGGCCATTGGTGAGGCAAACATAAAACCTCTCGCTTCTAATCCTACAATGATATCAAAATCAATATCCTGTATTTTTTCTTCCATTGCAGTAATTGCCATATGCAATCCTTCCGGGTTCTGTGTGACTGTGGTAATATCCCTGAAAATAATTCCCGGCTCAGGAAAGTCGGGAATGCTTCTTATGTATTTCTCTACCTGATGCATTTTAATCC
>CALWNA010000192.1 GCA_944382505.1 uncultured Lachnospiraceae bacterium | reverse complement strand
GTCACTTCCATCGGAATGCTGTGTGTCGGTTTGTATAATGGTGTCTCCGGTGTTTTAAGAGCACTGGGAGATTCGAAAACACCGTTATTTTTTCTGATTATTGCAAGTATCATTAATGTCGTTTTGGATTTATTGTTTGTATTAGGATTTGGCTGGGGCGTTGTGGGAGCGGCTGTTGCAACAGCTTTTTCACAGCTTATTTCGGCTGTATCCTGTATTATTTATGCATATAAAAGCAACACCTATTTTAGGCTGAAGAAAGAAAATTTTAAGCTTCGGCCGGAGTTAATAAAAAAGAGCTGCAGATTGGGAATCCCCGTAGCGCTTCAAAATTCTTTGATCGCATTTTCATTAATCGTACTGCAAAGGATTGTAAACGGATATGGAGCAGAATTTACCACAGCATTTACAGTGATATCCAGGATAGAATCCCTGGTGCAGCAGCCGTTTATGTCTTTGGGTGCGGCGTTATCTACATACACAGGACAAAATATCGGGGCAAATAAAATTAAGAGAGTTGTCAGCGGTTTTAACAGTGCCTCGCTGATAACTGTAATATTTGCAGTTGTTGTCATTGCAATTTTCTGGATATTTACAAATCCGATTGTATCTATCTTTGGCAAGAATCAGGATGTGTTGAAAATAGCAGTAGACGGGCTTAGAATAACAAGCTGTTTTTATATTTTTCTCGGAATGATTTATCCGACCAGAAATGTGTTAAACGGTGCAGGAGATGCAATGTTCTCGTTATTTACCGGAATTGTCGAATGCATCGGCAGAGTAGGGTTTGCGTACCCATTGACACTCATACCGTTTATGGGAAGCTACGGTGTGTTTTACGCCACGGGAATTACCTGGCTTTTGAATGCAGCTTTTAGTTTTATAAGATATAAAAAAGGAAAATGGAAAACAATGAAAGTGATTCATAATGGGAAATAAAAAGGATGTTCCAAGGAAATTTAGTTTTTTATGTGAGGGTTTATGTTTGATACAAAGCAAGATACAGAAAAAGTTATATTGGTAGCTGTGGCTACGGAGTCAGAAGAAAGTGCCAGAGAGTCTCTTGATGAGCTGGAGGAACTTGTAAATACAGCAGGTGCACAAGTCGCAGGAAGAATCATTCAGAATTTGGAACATATCAACAGTGCGACTTATATTGGTTCAGGGAAAGTTTCTGAGTTAAAGGATTTTATTTGGGAGACGGAGGCGACGGCGATTGTCTGCGATGATGAATTGTCGCCGGCACAGTACAAAAATCTGGAAGATGAACTGGATGTTAAAGTGATGGACAGAACACTTGTTATTCTTGACATTTTTGCGGGCAGGGCAAAAACAGCAGAAGGCAAGATACAGGTAGAACTGGCACAGCTTCGTTATCGCTCCACAAGGCTGATTGGAATGAGAAATCTTTCCCGTCAGGGTGGCGGAATCGGCACAAGAGGTCCGGGAGAAAAGAAACTGGAGGTGGACAGACGACTCATCAGAAATCGCATTGCCCAGTTAAAGGCTCAGGTGGAGGATATGGAAAACCACCGTCAGGTGACAAGAGCGAAGCGTCAGGGGAATCCGGTGCCTGTTGTTGCAATCGTCGGCTATACAAACGCAGGAAAATCAACACTGCTCAATACACTTACCGATGCAAAAGTGTTAGAAGAAGATAAATTGTTTGCAACGCTGGACCCGACGACAAGAAATTATAAGCTTCCGGACGGTCAGGAAATACTGTTGACAGATACCGTAGGATTTATACGGAAACTGCCGCATCACCTGATTGATGCTTTTCGGAGCACTTTGGAAGAAGCAAAGTATTCCGATATCATTCTTCATATTGTTGACAGTTCCAATCCGGCTATGGATAAAAATGTTCACGCAGTTTATGAGACACTGCAAAATCTTGATATTAAGGATAAGATTATTATTACTGTATTTAACAAAATAGATAAACTGGAAAATAAGCCGATTATGAAGGACTTCCGCGCTGATTATACGGTGGAGGCATCGATAAAGTATGGCGTTGGTATTGATAAAATGAACGAGGCCATTGAGACGGCGCTGAAGTCTATGCGCATACATCTGGAAAAGGTGTTCTCATATGCAGAGGCCGGTAAACCGGGACTGATTAGAAAATATGGACAGCTTGTCAGAGAAGAATACAGAGAAGACGGTATTTTTGTGGAGGCTTATGTTCCGGCGGAAATGATGAAAAAATTATAATTTCAAATCTGAAAAATTTTTGTCATGGTCTTATCGTTGAATTTTAATCTACTTTACACAATCTGTTTTTTTTCTTTAGAAAATTAATACATCGTTAACATGTATTTCTCCATAGATTGATAGTTAAAACAATTTTTAGTGGTTACAATTATTGTGTTTGCAGATGACATCAGGAAATGAAATTTGCAAAATAATAATAATTAAGGAGAAACTATATGAAACGAGGAAAGAATGCATTGATTGCCCTGGGACTTAGTATTTCCATGGCAGTATCTATGGCGGCACCGACTTATGCGGTTGATTCAATGCCCGGTGTGAATGTAACCGGACAGCAGCGCCAGGCAGATGAGACACAGCTTTCGCCGTGGCTCGTTACAGAGGTTGTAACCGATAGTATTAGTGGTGAAAAATATACATATCTGGAAGTTTTTAACAACTCAGACCAGGAGCTGGATTTTACGGATTATGTATTGTTTTACGATTATCCGTCAGGGGGAGGATATGTATTCAGTGAAAACGGAACAGTATCTTACACAAAAGGAAAAGCATACACGAAGGCTGCTTACTTAAGCGTTGAGAATAATACGGCTCTGACGTCAGTGAAAGTAGGTTCAGGCGAAACGCTGATTTTGTGGTATAACAACAACCTTAATACAACTTCAGTGACCGAATTTAAAAATTATTACGGATTGGGAGATGATGTAAATATTGCCCGCATCAATCATTCGGGAATTCATTCCAGCCAAAAGCGCGGATATCGTATCGGCAAGGATAGTGATACGATTATCACAGAGGCATACTCTGACGAGTATGGAAACATGATTGCAAATGGCAACAATAAAGAAGCATATCATTTTACATATCCAACAACCGGAATCAAGTGTGAACAAATAAGTATTGCCACAGCAACGCCGGGTGCAGTGTCAGAGGAGCAGATTCCATCCCAAAGAGTAACAATAAAAGAAACAACACTGGCAATAGAAGACATAGAAGCCACAGGAGATGGAGATTTTGTCGTGACTGCAAAAATCCCTTATGAGGGCACAGCGGGAGCCATGGCAGTTAACTTAACATATAATCAGACAGCAGGTTCAGAAGAAGATGTTGTGACATCGGGAGATATTACGATTGGTATGAATCCTCTTGGCGATGGAAAAACCTTTACTGCTACGGTGCCGTCCAATAAGATTTTCGGAACATCAGCAGAGTATTATGTTACGGCAAGTTATGGTGGCAGCAATAAAGTTGTTTCTGAAAAAGCAACGATAAAGTTAAACAGAAAAGAAGCGTCAACAGAAAACGCCGCGCCACTGATTATTACAGAAACAGCGCCGACATCAACAGAAGACGGACTGGAACGCTATGACTTTTTTGAAATATATAATCAGAGTAATGAGACCATTAATCTTGGATATTGGAAAATTTTCTATTATTATGAATATCCGGAAAAGACGGCATCACAGTCCGGAAAAATATGGTCCATCAGTGATTTTACACAGACCATTGCGCCGGGAGAAACAAAAGTAATCTGGTTAAACAGCAAAGGATTAACAGTAGAGAACTTTAATAACTTTTATGGAACGGAACTGGTGGAAGGAAAAGACATCGTAGAAGTTAATTATAGTGGTCTGCATGCGACCGACCCACGTTGGTTCCGTATTGGAACAACAGAGGAAAATGCTTTTACAATCGCAGCGTTCAATGAAGAGACATGGCAGATTACGACATCGGGAAATTCTCTTCATTATGCAGCACCAAATGATGATACAGGTGTAAACAAGTCGATTCCTGTAATTATGACGAAATCTACACCGGGTACCGTGGAAAGCTGGCAGGTTTCCGATACAAAGGTAGATTTTGCAGGATATCCGGATTATCCGGAAAATGATGGAAAGAAGCCGACATTAAAGGTGTGTGAGACATCAGAGCTTCCGATACCGGAGTCCATTAATGAAGGAGAAGAACTTCAGGTAATGTATGACGTAGATCTCCTTGTGGGAGCGGTAGGAACAGAAAGAATGAATGCATTCAAGGATTATATTGATGAAAATAATCCTACAAATCATCCGGGAGGAAGTGAGTCATTAAAGACAAGGCCATATCTTATCGGAACAGAGATATTGTACAAACTGGATGATGATACAGAATGGACAACAATTCAGGAACAGAAACAGTGGAGACTCGGACATTACTATATGAGAATTCCGTCGGACACTCTTTTCGGACATGATTCTATCACATATAAGGTGAGAGCATATTCATTATATGGGTATAACGAAACGTCGGAAGTGACAGTAAAAATAAACCGTTTAAATGATACAAAGGGGAAAGTAAGACTGAATGTGCAGGATGGAAGCGTTATTTCAGGAAGCACTACAATTACTGCAAATGACGGAGCAAATAATGTAAATACCGTTATCAGTGTAGACGGGAATACTTATGACCAGAAAAAAGTATTTGAAAACGGAGCATATTTTTCACTGAGTACAAGCGGCATGGATTCTTATTTTAAGAACGGTGTCACAGCACCATATGGCGATAACAGCCGGGATCTGATTACGATTCTTTACAATTGGTGTGAAGCGGCAACTTCAAGAGTAATTCAAATTGATAACAAATATTTTACATACAATGAAGAAACAGACAGTTATGACGTGACGATTACATTGTGGGCAGGAAGCAGTGGAACTCCGTTCGAAGAAATTTATGAGAGCGTTCTGGGAGAAAATCATGAAGATTTCAATGTGTCAGCACTTCAGATGAAACTGACAAATGGAAAATCCTATCTTCCGACAAAAATCGAACCGGATAATGAAAAAACAAACACGGATACATCTTTAAGCGCATCCCATACGATTGGTGACAGCTCCGGAATGGAGCCGCATCTTGACGCAACATTTTCAATTCCGGCAGCAGATGCAGAGGCTGTTGGCATTACATTAGATACAACAACACTCGCAGATGGAGAACACACAATTGCGGCAACTGCAGGGGAAAAGACTTCTGTTGCAAAAGTGATTGTTGATAATAAAGAGCCTGAGATTCATTTAGATATTACGCAGGATTCTGTCTTATATGACAATGTAATTTTGGAAGAGGCAAGTGTGGCAAGTGACGCCAACGGTGTTCAGGAAATCCTTGTAACATTGGATGATGAAGTATTGGAACTTCCAACAGTAATTGTGCCAAATGAACTGGAAGCGGGAAATCACACAATTCAGATTGTTGCAACCGACGTTGCAGGCAATGCGGCAACGAAAGTAATTCAGTTCCGGACAGAAGATACAACACCAAAAGTTACAGATGTAAATAATGACGGTATTGCTGATCAGTCAGCAAATCTCACAGTAAATCTGGGAGAAGAGACAGCAGACGTAACATTCTACGAGGGAAAGAGCCTGACGGAAGAAAACGGCGGAGTTATCAGAGGAGAACTGGTGTCATCTGAAAATGGTTCCGTTCCATATCAACTGTTTAGTATTAATACAGGTGATATGGAAAGCACGGATAAGATTTCAGTTACATGGAACGGCACATCCAACAATGCTGATAAAAAGCATCCGCTTACAATGTTTGTAAGAAATGTGGAAAAGAATAGCTGGAAAGCGGTTGCGACAGCAGATGAGGACGGAAAAATCAAAGCTGTTTTCGAAGCAGAGAATTATGTAAAAGATGGAAAGGCAACGATTTTAGTTCAGACAATCGCGGAAGGCGACAAGCCGGCAGTGAAAGCCAATAAAGCGGCGGAAAAAGCGGCTGCAACAGCAGAAAACGAATTGTCTGACTGGGATGGAACGGCCCGCCCGGAAAGTTATGATTTCGCAATGGCATGGGAAACGGATACACAGTATTATGCAGAAAGTTTTCCATATCATTATGATAATATGAACCAGTGGATTGCCGACAATGCGGAAGAATGGAAAATTAAATATGTACTCCACACAGGCGATATCGTAGATGACTGTGATATGGCAGGGGAATGGATTAATGCAGACCGTTCAATGAAAATTTTGGATGATGCAGGAGTTCCTTACGGTGTACTTGGAGGAAACCATGATGTGTTTGCCGGCGCAGAAAATTATGGTAATTATTGGAAATATTTCGGCGCAGACAGATTTGAAGGCAGAGATTATTACGGCGGTTCATATAAAAATAATTTAGGACATTATGATTTAATTTCAGAAGGCGGACAGGATTTCATTATCGTTTATATGAGCTGGGACATTTACACAGATGAGCTGAACTGGATGAATGATGTACTTCAAAAATATTCAGACAGAAAAGCGATTCTTGCCTTCCATCGTTATATCGGGGTAGGTGCAGGTGACGAGAAACTGGATTATACAGGTAAGTTGATACAGAATGAAGTCG
>CALWNA010000191.1 GCA_944382505.1 uncultured Lachnospiraceae bacterium | reverse complement strand
ACCCCAGATGAAAAAGAAGCACTTTACTGGGATCGGATGAAATAATCTCTGGTCCCGGTAAAAATATATTTAAAAATCGTGTCTTAAATATTGACTATACTGCATTCTTGCATCAATGGTCTTTTTTTCGCACAAATGGTAGCACATATACCTTGTATATGAATTTAAACACTCTCCTAAATTGACTTATCGCACAAAAGAAAAAGGACATATATTTCCACATATCTCCCATTTCTTGCTTATTGGTTCGCTTCACCAAACTTATATTCCATATATTTATCTTTTAAATCTGAATACTTTCTTCTGCTAAGGAACACCTCTTCTCCATTTTGTAGTATTACTTTTGTACTCTCTAATTCTTTGACATATCTTAAATTAACAAGATAGAATCTATGAGACATATAAAATCCATCCCATCTTAATCTTTCTTCCATATCCGATATCTTCTCATTACATAACTATATATCATTAACAGTATGCAGCAGCAGTTTTCTATTCTGAGTCTCAAAATAGATAATATCTTTTATTTTGAATTTTCTATTTCCATAATTTTCAATAACAATTGAGACACGTTTTTCTTGTCTGAATAATTTTATCACCGCTTCTAGTGCTTCTTCCATTTCTTCTTTCATATGAATTTTATCAATATACCGAAAAGCCTCCACCTGATACCCTCGACGGCTTAATTCCGTGTGGGTTGTAGTTATGATAAATTTTGTATCTCGATGTTCTGTTTGATTTCATCCTTTTCTCTATAAACATTTCTTGACAAAGCAAGGGAAACAATCATAAATAACTGCAAATATCCCCCTAAAGATATTACCGCATATATTATTACTGCTGACATTTTATACTGATAACTTGTATCGCTTTCTATGATAAAATCAAGTCCTTCCAAAGCAATTGAATTTGCTAGTGCCAAAACAACAAATACTACATAATATCCCATACTTATTTTATTATATGCAAGAGTTTTGTGATATTTAAATATAATTAAAAGAAGAAAAAATATTGTTATAGATGAACTTATTATTTGAACAATTGTCATTTCTATAGCACCACCACTATGTTCCCATAATGTATACACCAAATTTCCACTAATGGAATCTGTGGTAGCAATAATAATTGCTGTCCATACACCAATAATTACAAGTTTATATATCTTCTCTTTTACCGTTCCTATTGATATTACTATTAGTATTACTAAATATGCTATTATTTTATATTTATCTAACAAAACAGTTTCAGATATTACCATACTGACAATGCCTAATAATATCAAAATATATGATATTATACTTTTTCTCAGATTTAAGCATAAAATAAATTTATATATCAAAAAGAATTTTATAAATTCTAGAAAATATTCTAAGCATAATAATGTAATGTTCTTATTTTCCCTCTTCCCCCTCTACACTATGGCTTACTCTATTTCCCCAGCATAGTTGGGGATTAGTATTTTGTTTGAATATCTTTATAATATCATAACAAAGGAGGTAATGAAGTACAAACTTCTTTGTATTCCATTACCTTCTCCTGATTTTCGCTATATCTTTATTAATTTTTATTTGATTAATAATGATTTTCCTGTCATTTCTTCCGGCTGTTTCATTCCCATGAGTTCAATAAGCGTTGGGACAATATCAGCCAAAACCCCGCCTTCTCTTAACTTATATGCAGGATCTGCATTTACGAGAATAAACGGTACAGGATTTGTTGTGTGTGCCGTAAATGGTTTACCCGTTTCATAATCAATTAACTGTTCTGCATTTCCGTGATCTGCACAGATAAACAACTGACCATCTACTTCTTTGATAAACTCAACAATTTCGCCTACACACTCGTCTATCACTTCAATTGCTTTCACCGCGGCATCAAGAACACCGGTATGTCCTACCATGTCCGGATTTGCAAAGTTTGTAATAATCACATCATACTCTCCGCTTGTAATTGCCTTGCAAACCTCATCACAAACAGTATACGCGCTCATTCTTGGTTTCTTATCATATGTCGGAACATATTTCGGTGAATCTACAAGAATTCTGTCTTCACCTTCATTTGGTTCTTCAACACCACCGTTAAAGAAGAATGTTACATGCGCATACTTTTCGGTTTCGGCGATTCTTGCCTGCTTCATATTGTTTGCCGCAAGAAATTCCCCAAATGTATTCTTAACTTCCACTTTCTTAAATGCAATGAATTTATTTGGAATGGTCACATCATATTCTGTAAAGCAGACAAATACAAGATCCAGTTTCTTTTCTCTGTCAAATCCGGTGAAATCATCTGCACAGAAAGCTCTTGTAATCTGACGTGCACGGTCCGGTCTGAAGTTACAGAACACAACCGAATCTCCGTCTTTGATTGTAGCAGTCGGCTGACCATCTTTTACAATCACTGTCGGCAGCATAAATTCGTCAGTTACTTCCTTTGCATAAGAATTCTGAATTGCCTGTACAGGATCTGTTTCTTCTACGCCTTCTCCTTTTGTCATTGCAACATAGGCTTTTTCTTCTCTGTCCCAGTTATTATCTCTGTCCATTGCATAATAACGTCCGGAAATTGTTGCCACCTCGCCAACACCGATTTCAGCCATTTTATCAACCAACTGCTGCATATAATCAGCCGCCGATGCAGGCGGTGTATCTCTTCCGTCTAAAAATGCATGGATATAAACATTTTCAATACCAAATCTCTTCGCCATCTCAATTGCACCATAAATATGTGTATTGTGGCTATGAACACCACCGTCTGACAAAAGACCCAATAAATGGAGTGCACTGTTATTCTTTTTAACATTCTCCATCGCCTTGACAAGTTCTTCATTTTCAAAGAAAGTGCCATCTTCGATTTCTTTTGTTATTCTTGTTAATTCCTGATATACAATTCTTCCGGCTCCCATATTAAGATGTCCAACCTCTGAGTTTCCCATCTGTCCGTCAGGAAGTCCTACTGCCATACCGCTTGCCTGTCCTTCCACATATGGATATTCTGCCATTAGTCTGTCCATTACAGGTGTCTTTGCTATGGCAACTGCATTTCCTTCTTTCTTAGGATTCAATCCATATCCATCTAATATCATCAATACTGTTGGCTTCTTGCTCATTTTTTTAACTCCTTTATATTTATTTTTTCGGAAGACCATAATAAATCCGGCCTGTTCCTAAATTGATCCCTACTCCGTTTTCTCTTGATTTTGTACTATTATTTCTAAAATACAAAATTTCATATCCCGCATAATTCGGGTTAATATCATCGCCACAATCAATTGCAGTGTTCTCCAGCATTGCCTCTGTTTCTTTTTCAGTGATTTGAACTCTGACTTTTGAATATTGGCTGCCTCCGCCCACATTTCTCTGCTGAATAAAATAAACAGGGCTTCTTGCTATTTTTTGAAAAACATTACCGGTAATAGTTATCTTTACAAGCCCTCCGCCGGAAATGGCATGGCACCCGGAGCTGTACGTTTTTGTATTTGTATTACCGATATTGGTAAATGTGTTGTCTGTTATTATAGTGTTTTTCCAATTCAGGACAAACACACCGTTATCATAAAGATTTTTAAATACATTGTTCTTAATTACTATTTTTTGATGATAAATATTCTTTCCCTTACGATTCTGAGAATATTTATGACTGCCAACGCCTCTGTTTGTACCATTAAAGACATTATTTTCTATTTTTACATTTTTACAAGGCGTCTTGTCCTGTTTTACCCAGGTTGCAGACAATCCCCCTGTCGTTTTATCAGCCAAATCAATGTTAATGGCTTCCTTCATATAGTATTTATTTAATGTGCTCTTTTTCGCCTTGTTAAATGTGCAGTCATGAATATATACTTTTTTACTACCATTCACCTCAATATAATGGTTTCCATTCATCCCTTTAAATGTGATCCCCGAGATTTCTATATTTTTATTATGTGCCGCTATAATTGCAACGCCTGTCACCCCATTCATGTCAAAAGTAACTTTTCCTTCTGCCTGAAACACCACATTTTTTGTTCCGTTATATTTTCCTACACTACTGCTCTTTTTACTTTTATCCCGCGGACACAATTGCCACATTGCTGTAGTCGCTTTAAAATCAGACTTTCCTGTTGTCATGATTTTCTTAAAGACAACCCCGTCTTCAAAAACAATGGTCACATTCGACGGCACATAGATCGAGTTTGTGATTCTATATGTACCCTTTTTAATGGTCAATGTCCCACCGCCTGATTTTTGCATTCTCTCTAAATAGGAATTCAGTCCCACATAATCCTTAACATATTCATTATAAAAAGTTTTATGAATTCTCTTTGCTTCTGCTGCTAGTTTTGATGGCGTGACTGTATAATTTGCTTTTGCATATGCACGATTGCTGACTGCTAACGATATTACAAATACCGCCGCCACCATCAACAGGTATTTCACTATATTTTTATTTTTCATATGATCCCTTCAATTACTTTCCTTTGAAAGAGGCGATTTAATTCACAATCAAACCGCCTCTTTAATTTGTTCCGTTTGCTTTTCAAAAACGAAATGAAAATCCTTATTTATTGTAATTTACAATCTGTCCAAAATCAGCCTTTAAGCTTGCGCCTCCCACAAGGCCTCCGTCAATGTCAGGTTTCGCAAGTAATTCTGCCGCATTGGATGCATTCATAGAACCACCGTACTGAATTCTGATTTCTGCTGCTGTTGCATCATCATAGATTTCAGCAATACATGCTCTGATAGCTGCGCAGACTTCTTCTGCCTGGTCGGATGTGGCAGTTTTCCCTGTACCGATTGCCCAGATTGGTTCATAGGCGATTACCGCTGTTTTTGCCTGTTCTGCCGTTACATTTAAAAACGCAATTTTTATCTGTTGACGAATCCAGTCAATCGTAATGCCCTGCTCTCTCTGTGTAAGAGATTCCCCACAGCAGATAATCGGTGTAATACCGTGTTCAAAAGCCTTCAGAACTTTTTTATTAACTGTTTCATCTGTCTCCGCAAAATATTCTCTTCTTTCTGAATGTCCGATGATTACATACTTTACGCCTGCGTCCGTAAGCATGTTCGGCGCAATTTCTCCGGTATATGCTCCGCTTTCTTCAAAGTACATATTTTCAGCGCCGATATTGATGTTTGTGCCCTTTACAGCTTCCATTGCCGGAACAATGTCAATGGCCGGTACACAAAATACAACATCAACCTCATCATTTGCTACCAATGGTTTTAATTCATTAATTAAAGCAACTGCCTCACTTGGAGTTTTGTTCATTTTCCAGTTGCCGGCAATAATTTTCTTTCTCATTATAAAATCTCCTAAATATGCTTTTTGTGCAAGCACAATCGCACTTTTTCTTTCCGTTATTATTTACAACTATCCATCCGACTATTTGTCGTTTGCTGCTACTACGCCTGGCAGATCCTTTCCCTCAAGGAATTCAAGAGATGCTCCGCCACCTGTTGAGATATGTGTCATCTTGTCCCCGAATCCAAGATTGTTAACGGCCGCCGCTGAATCACCGCCACCGATAATTGTTGTGGCATCTGTGTCTGCTAAAGCTTTAGCCACTGCAATGGTACCTGCTGCAAGACAAGGATTCTCTGAAACACCCATTGGTCCGTTCCATACAACTGTC
>CALWNA010000190.1 GCA_944382505.1 uncultured Lachnospiraceae bacterium | reverse complement strand
ATTAGGATTTTCATCTCCCCGCAGCGCCAGAATATTATCAATCCCCTTTTCCTGAAGTTGTCCAAGAATTTTGTCCACACTTTCCTTTGTATTGTACAAGCAGGATAAATGCGCAATGGTCTCTATTCCGTGTTGATTTTTAATCAACTAGCATAAATCTATTGTTGTTGCATTTGCAACGCCAACGCCTCCCGCTCCGTAAGTTACACTGATAAAATCCGGCTGCAAATCCTTCAATTGTTCCAGTGTTGAATAAATTGTTTCTATACCACTTTCCTTTTTCGGCGGAAACACCTCAAAAGAAAATATTGTTTTATCTTTTTCAAACAAGTCTGCTATGTTCATTATATCTCTGTCCTTTCTCTATGGTTTTCCGCAAAACAAATTAAATCCGGCAAGCAGACATACAACAATGATGCACACTACAAAAAAAGTGCTCTCTATCAAAAGGGATAATGTCATTCCTACCGCCAGCCAAAACAACGCAAATCCGCATACTTTGTGCATACATTTTCCTACTTTCCTTTTTATAATAAGATATGCTTGCATTTGTGATTTTTTTACATAAATTCATCAATCCTTCATCTCTTCGTCCATTCCCTCGAAGTCATCGTCATTTTTGCTTGTAAATTTGTTGATAATATCCGGCACCATATCGATAATTCTTGATATGCCATCCTGATCTTTTACACTGATCAGTTTGGAAGAGCCATCTTTAATCACAAGAACTGCGCTTGGCGTAATTTTTCCGCCTACGCCTCCTGTTCCGTTATCTCCTTTGGAGAAAGTTCCAATGCCCATCCCAAAGGAAACATCCGCCATGGGAAGAATGATGGTATCTCCTACAACAACCGGTTCACCCACAACTGATTTTGTTGTGATAAACTGCTCCATTGCTTTTAATAAATCATCGGTTGCCTTTTTGTTTTCTGACATATTTATTACCTCCTAACTAAACTTCTTTATAATCTCGTTGATTTCTTTATTGCAATACAATCGTAAGATTAGATAAATTGTTTTTCCGAAAAGAAAATGCCCTTTCATTTTTATATTTCCCCGGAAAACCTGATTTTCAAAATCCGGATGAATTGCGATATGCTTT
This sequence comes from uncultured Lachnospiraceae bacterium, assembly GCA_944382505.1. GTDB lineage: Bacteria > Bacillota > Clostridia > Lachnospirales > Lachnospiraceae > Eubacterium_G. Next base: position 6,531 of record CALWNA010000190.1, on the reverse strand, counting down.
GGATTTATGTTGAATGTTCCAAATGTCATTGCGATATATCCCAACACCCGTCCGGTCATATCCGGTCTTTCAAACCCGAATTCTATGTCTCCCCGGATTTTTTTCGGGAGAATATGACGCAATAATTTTATAATTATTTTTTTGCCGTAATGGTATGCCTTCTTTGTTGTATCTGCAGTAATAAAAGTTTTTATTTCCTGTATTTTATTATAGGCACCTTTGATATCTTTTAAAATTGATTTAACTTTTTCCCTTATTTTTACTACTCTTTTTTTTATGCCCAAAAAAATATTATTCTTTTCTGCCTGTTCGTGATTCTCCGGCTTTTTCTCATGCCTCTCCGGCTTTTTCCGGCTATCAGCTGTGCTTCTCTCATGGTTCTCCGGCTTTTTCTTAATGTCTTCCGGTTCTCTTTTATAATTTTCTGAAGACTTTGTCCTTTTTTCAGAAATTTTATGCTTCTGTTCTTTTTCCTGCTTCTCTTTATTTTCCGATTTCTTTTTGATTTTTTTATTTTTTAAATCTTTTGACTTTTTCTTTATTTTTTCGGTTCTTCCGGAAAAAAAAATCGGAATTCCAAAAATCCTTAACACATAGCGAACTTCACTGTTTTTTAATTCCATGCCAAAATGCACAATATGAAAAAGCCATCCCGCACGAAATCTCCCGCAAACAGTCCGTTCTTTGATATCCGCATTACCCACGTATGTTATGGGAAAAAACAATACAAGCAACACGAGACAGAGAACAGCCAAAAGTATCATTCCGATTATTTTGAGAATTAATAACAGTATATGTATCATAGGCTATTCTTCTTTCCCACTTTCCTTTTTGTTCATTTGGCTCATAATATAATCCTTGACGCGCAGATTTCCGGTTTCGCTCATACAATCCATAATGATAAGCTGTACCATATCCATCGCCTCTTCCTTTCCTTCCGCAATGCCGACAACTACCATATCGGAATCTCTGTACCATTTCTGAACCAATACACCGGACGGATAAATATCTAATACGTCATAATCATTCAATGGCAGCGCAATGACATACTTATTGATCATTGGCTTGCCTTTTTTTATTTTTCTTACAACCTCTCTCTTCTTTTCGAGAAGATTATACCCGACGTATAAATCACTGTACCATCTCATATATTTTCTCCAATCACGAGAAACTTTTTTCGTTATTCTTCCATAATCCCATTCAAAATCTCTATGCATGCCAGTTTTTCAGACTTATCCGTACATAATGAAAGTGTATCATAAATAAAATCCTGCAGTTCACTGATATTATTAAAAAATACCGGGAGTTCTGATATTGCCGCCGACATAACAGCTCTCTGAATCATTTTTTCATTTTCGTCAAACAATTTTGCATACTTTGCAAAGAGCTTTTCCTGTTCCCTTTCAATATAGCCCTCATCTGCCTCGGAGTTGTCCGCCTTCCGGTCCAGTTCAACAAACATACTGTCCGAGTTTAACCCCGGGAGCCGGAACACCACAGAATATTCCTCTGTCAACCCTAATTGCTGAACCTGTTCCATATAATTATCTTTAATCTGTTCTGTAACATCATAAGAAGACAACTTCGGATACAATTCTTCCTGTATTCCTTCCAGCATAACAAACATGTCTTCCAGTTCTTCGACAGACTTCGGACTGACTTTTCCTAAAAACAATAGATTTGTGTCTTTAATAATTTCTGTACACGCCTTAAGAATATTGTCCTGCGCCTGATACTCTATCGTATACAGAACGATGAGTAAATCATTAATAATTTCCTGTATCATCATATTGGAATTCATGGAATTCTCAATATAATCTGATACCTCAGTTATATTATAACGCATTTCCTTATATTCTTCATTTGAAATCGTCTTGAATTTTATGTTTCGAAACGTCTCCGAAATTTCCTCTAAATAAGGATAATTTAATTCCATTGTAGGCGTTTCCTCTAACATCGATGTCGTCTTGAGCATATAAAGAAAATCCCTGAAACTTTCTTTTGTTCCACCTTTATAGATACTGATTCCATTGGATAGCAACTCATAAAATTTATTCTTTGTAAATCGTATCGGAAGCTGACCGATGACCCGGCTTATCTTTCTGTTAATCGCCATATTATCTTCATCTTCCAAAATAAACTGCATTAATAGCCTTGTGATAGTTTCATCACTGTACCATGACGGCAGTTCCTGTTCTCTGAATCTGTATTCTACTCTGTTTAAAGCATGCTCATAGATATTGACCTTATCAACATAACAGGTAAGATCTTGTACTTTTTCAATAATACGGTTTCTCAATTCTTCCAGTTTTTGGATATCGGAAATGCGATATTTTTCTCTGCCTTCAGCCATATGTTCAATGATGGAATTGATCTGCGCAATGCCTGACATGTTTTCAGATTCCAGTATTCCGTCGTCTTCTGCCACCATTGTATAATAGGTATAATAATTCATTGCAAGGCGGATATTTGCATATTTGTTATTTATTTCCATAAATCCGCCATAATATGCTTTCAGACTGTCATCTATATTTTTATTTTTTAAGATATTGCCTACAATTTTCTTCATTTCTCTCTTCTCCCAAATGCTTTCCGCTTTTGGCACATCATTTTTCGCCTCCATCACACTTGGCGCATTGCTATTTCATAATGTCGCTAAAGTCAAAGGTCGCAAAATAATCTTCCGGTGTTTCTGCTCTCCGGATTAATTCAACAGAACCGTCTTCTTTTAATAAAAGTTCTGCGGAACGAAGTCTTCCGTTGTAATTATATCCCATGGAAAAACCATGGGCACCGGTATCATGAATATAAATAAAATCACCCATGTCAATCTTTGGAAGTTTTCTGTCAACCGCAAACTTATCATTATTTTCACACAGAGATCCAACAATATCATAAACGTGGTCGCAAGGCTCGTTTTCTTTCCCCATAACTGTAATATGATGATATGCGCCATACATTGCCGGTCTCATAAGATTTGCCGCGCATGCGTCAACACCGATATATTCTTTATAAATGTGTTTCTCATGGATTGCCTTTGTGATAAGCGCACCATATGGCCCCATCATAAAACGTCCCATTTCCGTATAGATTGCCACATCTCCCATTCCTGCCGGGGTAAGTATTTCTTCATAAACCCTTCTTACGCCTTCTCCAATTGCCATAATATCATTCGGAGTCTGATCCGGTCTGTATGGAATTCCCACACCGCCGGAAAGATTCACAAATTTAATATCTGCACCGGTCTCTTTCTCCAGTTTTACTGCCAGTTCAAATATCACTCTTGCAAGCATCGGATAATACTCATTTGTCACTGTATTGCTGGCGAGAAAAGCATGTATACCAAAATTCTTTACTCCCTTTGCCTTTAGAATCTTGAAAGCCTCCACAATCTGCTCCGGCGTCATACCATACTTGGAATCTCCCGGATTGTCCATAATTCCGTTGCAAACCTCGAATATTCCTCCCGGATTAAATCTACAGCTTACTGTCTCGGGAATTCCGCATTCTTTTTCCATAAAGTCAATCATTGTAATGTCATCCAGGTTTATGATTCCGCCCAGAGCGTTACAGTATTGAAATTCTCCCTCCGGCGTTTCATTGGAAGAAAACATAATCTCATCATTTCGAAATCCCAACTTATCTGCAATCATAAGCTCTGTATAAGATGAGCAGTCAACGCCGCATCCTACCTCTTTCAGTTTTTTAATAATAAACGGATTCGGCTCAGCCTTCACTGCAAAATATTCCCGAAAACCTTTATTCCATGAAAATGCTTCATTCACTTTTCGTGCATTTTCCATAAAACCTTTCTCATCATAAATGTGATAAGGTGTCGGGTATGTTTTTTCAATCTCCTTTAATTGTTCCAATGTTACAAACGGTTTCTTTTCCATTTTTTCAGTCCTCCTCTATCTACCGTATATATCACAAAGATATCTCAATCTTTCCACTTTGTCCGGTGTAAACTGTCCCTGTATCATTCTCCATCTCCAATTGGTGCCCATGGATGACGGAAGATTCATTCTGCCGATATTGCCAATCTTTAGTACATCCTGCATTTGGAATATCACGACATTGGCAACACTCTCATAGGCTGTTTGAAATATTTTATCAACAATTTTCTCTATGGAAGCATCCCGGCTGTCCAGATATTCTCTCAGATATCCCAGTTCCCACCGCTCCAGACTTGTAAAATAACCAACCAGAGTGTCATTATCATGGGTCCCGCCATACGCAACAGTATTTGCTGTCCAGTTGTATGGGAGATGCTCATTCTTTCGGTTGCCGTCAAAGGCAAATTCCAGAACTTTCATCCCCGGGTAACCTGAATCCTCAAGCACTTCTTCAACCTCCGGAATTTTCACGCCCAGATCTTCGGCTATAATTTTTTTGTCACCTACGGAATCAGTAATCGCACAAATCAACTTTCTTCCGGGGCCTTCCATCCATTCGCCATTTCGTGCATCCTCATCTTCTGCAGGAATAGAATAATACTTTGCCATTCCAATAAAATGATCAGTCCGAATGATATCATTGATCCTGGCGGAATGTTCCATTCTGCGGCGCCACCAGTTAAATTTATCTTTTTCCAAAACTTTCCAGTCATAAAGGGGATTCCCCCATCTTTGTCCCAATTCTGAAAAAGCATCCGGCGGAACTCCCGCCACACGCTTTGGCGCAAGTTTTTCATCCAGTTGGAATATATCTGTATTCCGCCATACATCCGCAGAATCCATTGCCACATAAATCGGGATGTCTCCAATCACTTCAATTCCGTTTTCATTTGTATATTTTTTTAATTTATTCCACTGCTCATAAAATTTAAACTGAATAAACCTGTAAAAATCAATATCCTCTGCCAATTTTTCCTTATAATATTTCAGAGCTTCCGGTTCTCTGAACTTTATATCATCATCCCATTCCTGCCATGATGTGTAATCAAAATTTTTCTTACATGCACTATAGAGGCAATATTCTTCAAGCCAAAACTGATTATCATTCAGAAAATTCCTGTATGCTTCCGTATCCTGATGTCTGCTGTTATCATATGCCGTCTTTAAAACAATAAGCCTGGAATCATAGAGAAGTCCATAATCAACATATTGTTCCTCCATATTCCACTTAAAACTTTCCACATAACTTGTTTCTAAAAGTCCTTCTTCAATTAATGTATCTAAATCAATAAAGTATGGATTGCCTGCAAATGCAGAAAAAGAAGCATATGGGCTGTCACCGTAGCTTGTGGGTCCCAAAGGCAGAACCTGCCAGAATTTCTGGCGCGCTGCAACGAGACAATCTACAAATTCATATGCACTTTTTCCAAAAGTCCCTATGCCGTATGGCGACGGCAGACTGCTGATTGGCATTAAAATGCCGGCGCTTCTTTCAAAGGCTTTCTGTGCCATTATTCCCTCCTAACTATGCGTATGCGTAAACAAATGTTCCTGACAATACTCTTTATTTCCCGAGCATTTTGAACAATATCGAAACGTCAGGTTCGGATCATCCAGTTCTGTTCTTCCACAGACTGCGCATTTGTGCTTTGCTCCGCCGGCATACCCTTGTGGCATGGAATGTCTGACAGATTTTCTGTACTGTTGCTTCCGTTTTATTTGCTTTGGTCGAAACTGCTGCCGTTTTTGTCCCATAAAGAAATAGATTATAAAATTTAAAAGAGACAAGACGATTAAAACAGTCACAATAATTGCATTCATATATATTCCAATCTCTCCGGCTGCTCTGAAAGCCTCAAAGATATCAACAAATATGAATGCTCCATATAGCAGTCCAAACCATTTTACTTTGATTGGAATGATGAAATACAAAAGCAATTGCATGTCGGGATAGGTGGCTGCAAACGCTAAAAATATCGACATATTTATATAATATGTGCTTACACAGGCCCCGATATTATTACCTATAATCGATACAGACAACATACTTCCGTAATACGCGCATAAAACAATATAAAGAATCATTGCTCCAACTGCGGTAAACAGAAATCCTGAAAAAAGATATACATTATATTTGTATGTTCCCCACGTTCTTTCCAGAGACTGTCCCAGAGAATAATACAAAAACAACATAATTATGGTAAAAATACTCAACTGTTCCGGCATTGTGAGCACCCATGTGACAAGCCTCCAAACCTGCCCCTGGAAAACCATATATGGATCCAACGTCAGTAAATCATACATATTCGGATTAATTAAATGAATGATATATCCCAGAACATAGCCAATAATCAGATATAAGGTTAAATTTTTAACTGCATATTTACCAAATTTTTTTTCAAATTTTGATGCCATGATATCTCTCCCATCTTAACATAAGATAAACCAATTTACAGTATAAATTCTGCACTACTGTTTGTCAAATGACTTTAAAAGTATTTTAAACTTATTTTACTATTTTTTAATAAATATTTTTTTATATTTTTCAAAAAAAATTTACAGTTTTTTTACAGTTTACCCAGTATTTGTTACATTTCATTGTTGGGATACAATAGATAGGTAACACAAAAAAATA
>CALWNA010000189.1 GCA_944382505.1 uncultured Lachnospiraceae bacterium | reverse complement strand
TTTCCACGCTTTTTTTGCTGTGACAGATGTCCTCATACAAACCTTGCAAATCCTGGCTGAGCAATTCTGTCTTAAATTTCTTTATATGATTTGTCACATCCTTCTTCATGTCTGCAACCTGCGCCTTTTTCTTCTCGTCGCAGTCTCTGACGCCGGAAAGCCTGACTGTACCAATATCCAAAACCGCCTGTCGCATGCCGTCATAGGTGGAACTGTTTTTGGCATTTTCAATCAGATCCATCAACTGACGCAATCCCTTTCCATATTTCGGTCCATCCGGACTTTCCGATATGGAATATGCCAGTTCCAACGTTTCCGTCCATCCATCCATCTGCTTTTTTAAAATATCCAGCAGATTTTTCATGAGTTCTGAATTTTCAAAGTCCTCGATACTATCGTAATCATAATTTTTAATGCATCTTTTTACCCATCGTTCCGGATTATGATTTCCCGAAGCATATCTGTAAAGTGTATCGACCAGAACCTCAATATTGTCCGCCAGTCTGCCCGCTGAGTACTGTTGCGCCAGTTCCATAAACTCCGGCTCTGATTTCTCATAATACTCCTCAATCATTTCTTCCAGAATATCAGATTTTAACATCTCTATTTCCGTTTCATCGGCAATTCTGAAATTGGGATCCAGATCTATCTTGTCAAAATTGTCTCTGACAACTTCGGCACAGAAACTGTCAATTGTAGAAATATGAGCATTATGAATCAAAGAAAGCTGTTTCTGTATGTTCTCATCCATGGGATTTTCCTCTGACATTTTTTCCAGAGATTCACGGATTCTCTCTTTCATCTCCGATGCTGCCGCTCTTGTAAATGTAACCACCAGAAGCTGATCAATATCCACCGGATTGTCTTGATCTGTAATTATTTTTATAATACGCTCAACTAATACCGCGGTCTTTCCGGAACCTGCTGCGGCAGACACTAAAATATTTCTGCCTCTTGTATTGATTACATCTAACTGCTTATCTGTCCAACGCATCATTTTTTTCTCCTGACAATTCCGGATTTTTCGAAATCCCATTCTCTTTTTCCTGCCCCATCACATCTTCCGTCGGCGGACTTACGCGCTCTGTAACATCTTCCAGTCCGATTTGGGGCTTTTTGCGAAATCTGTCTCCCAGCTTTCTGTCAAACCCGCAGATACCTCCATATGGACAATAATCGCAGGTGCCTTCTACCGGGTTAATATCAATATTCCCCTCCAGAATTTCTTCCTTCATCTGTTCTGCCATATCAGAAACATAATCAATAAATTTTTTGTATGTTTCACTGTCCAAAACTACACTTCTGGCTCCCAGTCCGCTTTTGGTAGTCTGTACCGGCAATATATCCGACGCGCCTGTTTTTTCAAACGCCCTGCTGTCCATACACTCTATAATTTCCGCATCGGAATTGACGATTCCGGACATTCTGAAAGCCTTATATTGTGCTGCCCTAACCGCTGCATATTTTATATCTTCATCCCGCAAATCCGATTCCGGATTATGATCTCTGTAATCACGGATGATTTTTTCAAAATCCGGTTTTTCAATATACGGATCATGTACATGAAAATATAATCCCCCTGCCGGCAACACATTGGCCTGTGGATGTTTCTTCTGCTCATAATCCATAGCATCCTTCAGATAAACCATAAGCTGCATTTGCAGTCCGAGAAAAGTATCGCTGATGCTGAATTTTTTGTTTCCCGATTTGTAATCGATAACTTTTACATACAAATCCTTTTCTTTCTTCAATATGTCTACCCTGTCAATTCTGCCATGGGCAACTCTCAGCTCATACTCTGCCGGGACAAATTCTCCTGTCCGAATATGCTCCACAAGGATATCCACCGTTCGGGATGCCGTTTCCCGAACTTTATTTTTTATAAAAAGATTCCTTGCCGTGCCTTCTAACGCATCATTGTCGTACTCTTCCATAACCCTCTCAACACAATTTTCCAGTATCAAGTGGCTCTTTCCTTCTTCCAGACTGTTCCAATCTAAATCTTCCTTTTGAACTTCTTGAAAGAAACGGTTAATTGTGTCATGATAAAGATTTCCTATGTCAAAAGCTGCAATTTCAAATTTCTTTCTCTCTCCAAGCTTTAATCCATTATTCAGGAACTGAGAATATGCACATGAAGCAAATCTTTCCAGCCTTGTTATCCCTATATTATCCTTCACACCATAAAGCTTTGCGGCAATATCCTTTCTCAAACTTGGCGTATTACTGCTATAAAATGTCCCTTTCGACATCAATTCAATCTTTTTCCTACACTCTTTGTCTTTCAGTAAAACAGAACTAATCTGTTCAAACAGCCTGTCCTCACCTTTTAATCTGTATTCTCTGATATTATCCGCCAGATAATTCAGTGCCGCCTGCTTATTTGTTATATTTTTCATATCAAAATCGACATGATCCTCATCGATAATATGCATGTTGCCAAATAATTTTTGAAGGTTTCCAATCAAATAGGATTTTCGCCGGACGCTTCCGTCTGATGCCGATTTACTGTAAGTAAGAATCATCTTTTCCGTAGGCTTTGCAAGCAAGGAATACAAATATAGCCTTTGCTGAAATACGTTTTCCCTGGCAGTCGGCGCCAATATGTAATGATTATCCTGAAGATATTCTCTGTCTGTGTCTGTAAGGATGCCTCCGCTTACTCCGCCCCCCGGAATAATTCCGTCATTCACGCCGATAAAAAATATAATTCTCTTTGTATCCTTTAGCCTTGTTCGTTCAATATCTCCCACCATAACAGTATCAAGTCCCGGTGGTATAATCCCGACCTTTACGCTCTCAAATCCCGCCTGCAATATCTGTTTATACTCCTTAATGGAAACAACTTCATCCCCCATTAAAGATACAATCCGCTCCAGCATGGAAACAATTGTGAAATAAGTCTGTTCATATTCCTTTGCCTGGCTTAACATTTTATTTTCACGAAACATTTTTGCATAGTTATCTATTTTCTTCTGCATATTTTGAGACAGAATAAATGTATATACCGCTTTTGTAAAATCAAGAATTGTGCTATTTTTATTTTTCATGGCATTCCTTAGCGGCTTAATTGTCTCAAAAACCTTTTCCCTCCCAAAATTAATCTGTTCCAGGTTTTCTTTTTCCATTCCTTTATATAATTTTTCCCACTGATGACTGTAACTTTTATATCCACGTCTTCCCGACTGCAGCACATAATTTTCCATCAGATCCACAATGCAAATATCTACATCTATAAATCCCAATCTTAACATATGAAATACCGATTCATAGGAAAAATCTTTTTCTATGATTTCTATCGCAGCTTTTATTCCATCCACAAAGGGATTTGATGAAATATTTCTCTTATGGTCAATAAATGCAGGAATCCGATATTTATTTAATTCCTCTTCCAGGTAACGATAATATCCTTCCATATCCCCTGTGATAACCGCTATATCATTATATCTGTACCCTTCTTCCGTCACCAGCCGGGATATGGCGGACGCAACAAAGGCAGCCTCTCCGTGAGGCTTTGCAATCCCGTGAATCTCTATTGCATCACAACTTTCTTCGTATTTTGGCACGGCTCTGTTTCGGAAAATATTCTGTTCAACATAACACAGTGCTTTATTGTTCCTGATTCGATACGGACTTTTGTTCTCGCCGGCAACCACTGTTTTTTTGATTTCTATATTATTTTTATCTGCCAGCTCTGTCAATTTTACAATCGTTTCCTTGCTCAGACCGAACAATTCATATTTGCTGTACTCCTGAAATCCCTTTTCATCCTCCGGCAATGTTATGGCGACTGTCACTTCCGGTGCATGCTTTATAAGAAGCTCTAATACAGCATACTGAGACGGTGTAAATCCGGTGTAACCGTCAAAATAAAAATACGTATTACGGATAAATTCCGAATTCGGAATATGTTTGCAAAATATTGTCAACACATCCTCTGTAGTAATCATTTTTTCTTTGATATAATCGTTAAACGCCTTATTGATTACCTCAATATCTCTCAGTTTATGTTTGAGGGAAGGTCTGCTTCCTGCCACTTCCGTCATCCGGGATAATTGACTCTGTCCGATTCCATACTGTTTCAACTCCGATATTACCATTTTCATTTTTTCGGCAAATCCCGGCATTGCAGTTTTGTCTTTATATATGACAAGTTCTTTTTTGCAATCTTCCAATACTTTGCGCATTACAAGCGTCTTTCCCAAATCATCCATCACTTTGTAACCGGAAAATCCCTGCTCTTCAAAGACAGAGTATGCAAGTCTCGTAAAACTTGTAACTTCAATGTTAAAACTTCCGCTTTTCTCATGCAGTTCCAGTATTTCTTTCTGTGTCTCCATAGAAAACTGTTCCGGAACAACTGCAATAAAATTTTTATTTGTTTTTTCCCTGGAAGCCGCAATCATTTTTTTATGTAACAGATAAGATTTCCCTGCGCCGGCCCTGCCGATAATAAACTGTAATGACATTTCTTCCTCCTGCACTTATCATACATTCTTTCAAAATATCCACGATATAAATAACAGTATATCAAAAACTATAATATTTTGAAATTTCCAAATATGTTTTTCCATAATTTATTGAAATTTTTACTCATACTTTCATCCCTTTTCTAATAGATTAAACTATATAAATAATCACACTGAAAGTTAAGGAGTTTGTATGGGAAAAAGTCCGAAATTCATGGTATTTCATCTTAGGGAGCTTATATATACTATTGTGTTCATTCTCCTTGGAGTAATTCTTATAATTTCATTAATTCTTATGTTTTGTAATAAAAGCGGTAATAAAAAAGAAGATGAGACGACTTCCGGGAAATACGAACCGGGTGTCTACACCTCCTGTATTACTTTGAACGGCAATCCAATGGACCTTACAGTGGTATTGGATGCCGACCATATCAACGCAATTACCGTAGATAATGTCAGCGACACCATTACCACAATGTATCCGCTGGTTCAGCCTGCCTTTGACGATATCGCCAAACAAATTGTTTCCAATCAGTCTCTCGACAATGTGCAATTTGCCGAAGACAGTCAATATACATATACAATTATTTATAATGCAATTGCAGACACGATAAAAAGTGCTACAAACGAATGAACTTTGCGGGCTTTGCCCGCGATTTCGTTTTCCACTGCAACTGCACAATTTTATTCCAGCCTGTTCATCCATTCTTTTACGCAGGCATCACTGGGCATTCTCAAGTCTCCCCGCGGTGAAACAGCGACGGAACCCACCTTTGGTCCGTCCGGAAGGCAGCTTCGCTTAAACTGTTGTGCAAAAAATCTTTGGTAAAAGATTTTTAACCACTTCACAATGGTTTTTCTGTCATACTGTCCTTTAAACGACTGCTCTGACAGAAAAAGTATCTTTTCCGGTGCATAGCCAAATCTTAAAATGTAATATAAGAAAAAATCATGCAGTTCATAAGGGCCTACCAAATCTTCTGTTTTCTGAGAAATTTTCCCATCTGTCGGCGGCAAAAGTTCCGGGCTCACCGGAGTATCCAATACATCATTTAAAACATCTGCCAATTCTTTGCTATGACACGTATCCGCAAAATATTTTACAAGATGCCTTACAAGGGTTTTTGGAACGCCTGCATTGACACCATACATAGACATATGGTCACCATTGTAAGTCGCCCATCCCAATGCCAGTTCTGACATGTCTCCGGTACCGATTACCATTCCATTGTATTCATTTGCGAAATCCATAAGAAGATATGTCCGCTGTCTTGCCTGTGCATTTTCATAAGTGATGTCCTGTTTGTTTATGTCATGACCGATTTGTTTCAAATGAAGCTTCACTGCTTCTGCAATGTTTACTTCCTTAAAGTCACATCCCAGCGTTTGAATCATGGAAACTGCATTGGAATAAGTTCTGTCCGTAGTACCAAACCCCGGCATTGTAACTGCTAAAATTCCTTTGTGATCCAACCCCAGCAGGTCAAAGGCTCTGACCGTCACAAGAAGTGCTAATGTGGAGTCCAATCCTCCGGATATTCCTACCACCGCATTTTTACAATTTGTATGCTCCAGTCTTTTCTTCAGTCCCATGGTCTGAATTGCAAGAATTTCCTCGCAGCGCTTGTCACGTTCTGCAATATCCTTCGGAACAAACGGCGCCTTGTCTATTTTTCTTGTAAACTCCAACGAAATCGGTTCAAGTTCAATATCAATCTCCCGGTATTCCATTCCTCTTACCGGCTGGAAAGTACTCATTCGCTGTCTCTCTGCCGCCAGCCTGTCCAAATCAATGTCGGCGTATATTGTCTGGTTTTGAAACCTTTCCGCCTGGGACAGAATATTACCGTTTTCCGCAATAATGTTATGCGCTGCAAACACCAGATCCGTGGAAGATTCCCCTTCTCCGGCATCCGCATATATATATGCGGAGACCGTTCTTGCCGACTGCCCCGCAACAAGATTTCTTCTGTAAATATCCTTTCCTGTTGTTTCATCACTGGCAGAAAGATTTGCTATGATTGTAGCTCCCGCCAATGCATGGCTTGTACTTGGTGGATTCGGAACCCATAAATCCTCGCAAATCTCTATTGCAAAATTAAAATTCTTTATTTTCCCACACTGAAACACTATATTCGTTCCAAACAGAAATGGTTCTTCCCCGTCATCCAGGGAAACATATCTGTTTTCCATTGCTTTCCCTGAGGAAAAATGTCTCGCTTCATAAAACTCCGAATAATTCGGAATATAGGATTTGGGAACCATTCCTTTTATTTTTCCGTTATAAATAACTGCCGCCACATTATATAGCTTTCCCTCAACCAAAAACGGAAGCCCCACAACAGATATCAATTCCTTTCCCTGACTATGCTCCAAAATTGCTTTCAGTTTGGATTTTGCCATATCCAGCATAGAACTCTGCCAGAATAAATCACTGCACGTATAACCTGTGATACATAGCTCCGGAAAAACGACAAACTGCACGCCTTTTTTATACACTTCATCCATAAGTCTGCATATTTCCGACGCATTATGTCCACAGTCGCCCACTTTTATTTTTGGAGTTGCTGCCGCAACCTTTATAAATCCATTATTCATAATAATCTCCATTCCGCCGCCATCTATGCCGACAAAAATAGCAATAATTTTCTTTTGTTTGTTATTGTAACATTTTCTTACAGGAATTACCAGTTCAACAATGTTTTATATGCCGCGTTTGTTTATATTTCTGTCAAAAGATAAAAGGACCGG
>CALWNA010000188.1 GCA_944382505.1 uncultured Lachnospiraceae bacterium | reverse complement strand
TCTATTCCGCGCAGTTTGATATACCTGTTTATAAAGTCTATCCTTTCCACATAGCCTTTATTAATTACTGTATTTCTATTGCACTGAATAAAATCATCAGGATTATTCTAAGATAAATATTTTTGTCTTTCTTCTCTTTTTCCGGAAACTCTAATGCCAGTTTCACCATATTTATTACTTCTTTTGGATTAAACGGCTTCTCTATATACCCAAAGCAATGTAACTCCTTATATGCATATAGTTCAGGATCCTCCAATGAAGTTATGAAAATTAGCGGGGAAAATTTGTATTTATGAATACCTCTGATTGTTTCTACAAACTTTAGTCCCGATACGTCTCCCCGAACATCGGTATTCAGTATTATATCTACCAGAAACAAATGTATTGTATTCTCCATCGATATTACATATGCTTCTTCTACTGTTGCAGCGACAAATACTTGAATATCTTCAATGCCTTCCAATAATTTCATTAAAGTTTTTCTGTGTATTTCTTTATCTTCTACAATAAGTATATTTTTCATCTTTTTAGAAACTCACTCCAAATCAAGAATATGTTTTAATGTTTCTGCAAAGTCTTCTTCTTCGTTCTTTTTTGCTTCTACAAATATTTTCTTCTTATCGTTCACGAAATATTGTGTCAGCCTTAAATAAATTCTCATTTTATCCGCTTCCGTGCAATTCTGTATTATGTCCATGGCATCAGCTAAGTCTTCGTAATCTCCATACAGCAGATAGTCAGAAGAAATGTTAAATTTTTCTTTTAGCCTGCGGAGAACCTTCACAGAAATTCCATTATCCGCACTTTCAATTTTCTTATATGCTGAAAGCGAGATATCCAGATATTCTGCAAATTTTTCTTGCGATATTCCCATATTTAATCGTATTTCCCTTAAACGGTTCGCACACTCTCCCCTCTGTTTTCTTAAAAAGTCATTCATAATACATCCTCGCCTAATAATTGTTACCTAAAATGCTATCTTCTTTTTTATTTCCCTTCTAGTGATGTTTAGTGTACTTTTAGTTCAAAAAATCGCATTATGGTAAAAATAATAATAAATTCCCCTATATGAAATAAAAAAGACATGGATATGTTTCTTTACATTCCACGTCTTTATCCTTATTTGTCACAATATAACAACGGCTGTGTACCGTTTTATTGCTCCATCTCGTCATAATAGATTTCTGATATGTCACTGAATGTGATATCGTCCTCCAATCACTTATTTACTTCTGCAATTTTCCTTACCAAGTCTTCTTCATATCCTAAGTCTATTATTTCGCTGGGAGACAATTTTTTCAGCATATTTCTAACAGCAAGTTCACGTTCTTCTGCTTTTCCTTCTGCTTTGCTCTTTCTCATAATTTCCTGTTCATGTAAATATAAAGTCATATACTCTCTTCTCCATTTTTCATTGCTCTTAATTTTATCTAGTTCTGACTTTATTTTAACAGAATATTCCGAAGAATAAAACTCCCCTTTTACCGCGGGCAAAAAATTTTTTAAATCATTACTGGCTTCTCCTCTTTTTTTTGTGCGTATTTATAATTATTTTTGTTGTCTCATCACCATACTCCAAGCCTTCCACTTCATCGCATTTATATGTAAATGTATACTTATATTGTTCTAACTTATAATAATCAAAAGTACATATAAATATAATAAAGCTCGATTTAATTTTGAATAATATTCCCCCTTTGAACGTTAGAACCAAAATCACATTCAGTACAATGTTACTTTAACATAAAAGCAGGGTAATTGCAACTTTTTAATATGTTGCATTTTGTCGCTTTTTACTGCATTTTAAATGTTTTTTCCAATTCTTTGACCTCGTCTTTTGTTGCCAAATTGTCACTAAATGCATTGGCACTGCCGGCAAGGAGACCTTTCTTAAATGCGCTTTTATAATTCCCCGTTTCAAGATATCCTGCGATAAATCCTGCCACCATGGAATCTCCTGCGCCCACAGAATTTTTCACCTTTCCCTTTGGGCATCCGCTCTTATAAACTTCTCCATTTTCCGCCACAAGCACCGCTCCGTTTTCCGCCATGGAAACAAGAACATTTCTCGCCCCGGCTTTCTGCATTTTTCCGGCATACCCGACCACCTCGTCATGGGTACGCAGTTCAACTCCATATATCTCTCCAAGTTCATGGTTATTGGGCTTAACCAAAAACGGTCTGTGCGGAAGAGCATTAACAAGCAGATCTCTTGTTGCATCCACTACAATCTTTATGTTTTTTTTTCGAAGATGTACCATTATGTCACTGTAAATCGTTTTCGGCATTACGCTGGGAATACTTCCTGCCAGTACAAGTATATCGCCGTCCTCTATTTTGTTGATTTTTTCATACAGCGCCTCGATATCTTTCCGCTTAATTTCCGGTCCCATACCGTTAATTTCTGTTTCCTGCTGCCCCCGGATTTTTACATTGATTCTTGTTATGCCTCCACTCACTTTAATAAATTCGGCGTTTACCCCATTGCTTTCCAGCATGTCCTGAATACTGTCTCCGGTAAAACCTGCAAGAAACCCCAGTGCAGTATTTGCAAATCCCAGATTGCTCAAAACCATTGATACATTGATTCCTTTTCCGCCCGGAAACATGAATTCCGCAGATGTTCTATTGACCAATCCAAGTTTAAAATCATCAACTGTCACAATATAATCAATTGATGGATTAAATGTAACTGTGTATATCATTTCTACCTCCGTTATCTATTAAGTATATTTTAAAATATGAAATGTGTTTTTTCCTACTTATAATATCTGACATTTACATTAAATTTGCAAGAATCACACTGGCTATCGTACCAGCTGCTGTTGCCAGCAGTGCACCGGCTAAAGTCCATCTGGTCTTTGTCACTTTTGCCGTAATAAAATATACGGACATTGTATAAAATATTGTCTCCGTACTGCTCATCATAAGGGATGAAACTTTGCCCAGATAGGAGTCCGGACCGAATTCCTTAAAAATATCCGTAAGCATACCAGTGGCTGCCGAAGAGGAAAAAATTTTTACAATTGTTATTGGCATTAACTCACCGGGAAAGCCTATTGGATTGGTCAGCTTTCCAATCCAATTTCCCAGAAAATCCATAAATCCCGACTCTCGCAAAACACCAACTGCCACCATTAAACCTATTAATGTCGGCATAACTTTCAATACTGTGGAAAGACCTCCTTTTGCACCATTTACAAAATCGTCATACACATTCTGCTTTTTTGCCATGCCATAAAAGATAATAAAAAACATAAGTCCCGGAATAATAAAAGAAGAAATCGCAATAATTACTGACATACGTATATCCTGGTATTACTCCTTATATTTTATGACAAAAGGAAAGAACCTATGACAAATCACAGGTTCTTTCATGAAATTTCTATTTTTGTATTCTATCTGTTCCGTATTCCTGTCTTTCTTCAACGTCTTCAACCAGCTTACTTGTTGCCGGTACATCCGCTGTCACGGAATTCTTTCTCATAAATACCGGCTTGAGAATAATCGGCGTAATAATTGTTGTCACAATTACCACAATAATAACAGGCGCTACAATACTTGCACTCATGAGCCCCGTTTCAATTCCTTTATTGGCAACAATCAGTGCAACTTCACCTCTGGAAATCATTCCGACCCCAATCCGCAAGCACTGATAATTTTTATATCCACATACTTTAGCTCCCAAACCACATCCTACAATCTTTGTAAGCATTGCAACAATTGTCAGCAGCACCGCATACAACGCTACAATCCATCCCATTGACATGACTGCGTCACCGTCCACTTTCAGACCAATACTTGCAAAGAATATCGGGCTTAAAAACATATATCCC
Organism: uncultured Lachnospiraceae bacterium; assembly: GCA_944382505.1. Lineage (GTDB taxonomy): Bacteria > Bacillota > Clostridia > Lachnospirales > Lachnospiraceae > Eubacterium_G. The sequence continues at coordinate 3,039 of CALWNA010000188.1, read as the reverse complement.
ACAACATCAAATTTTGACGCGATAAACTGATCTTTCTGTGTCATAGAGATAATCACGCCGGCGAAAAATGCTCCCGTAATATCTGCCACACCAAAGAAATATTCTGCGGAAAAAGACATTAATAAACAGATAACGAATGCTATAATTGCATGTCTGTGTTTTCCTTTTCCATCATGTTCGCACCATTTACCAAATAATTTATAAATAATGAATCCAAAGACAACTACAAATACAAAGAATAAAAGAATCTTTAATAACACCATCCATAATGTTGACGAGCCGCCTTCTGAACCGGAATTTCCACCTAAACTTGTTATAATCGTCAAAGCGATGATTCCCAGTATATCATCTATAATTGCCGCACCTAATATTGCATTGCCGGAGGCTGTTTTTAACTTGCCGATTTCCTGAAGTGTTTCGACTGTAATGCTAACAGATGTGGCAGTTAAAATCACACCGATAAACACCGCCTGTATAAATTCCGTACTGCCTTCTGCTGCAGAAATCCATCCCATATCCATAAACCAGTATGTCAATGCGCCTCCGCCAATCAGCGGAAAAATAACACCCAACAGCGCAATAATAAAGGATGCTTTCCCACATTTTTTCAGTTCGTTTATGTCCGTTCCCAATCCTGCACAAAACATCAGAACAATTACACCAATTTCCGCCAAATGATCTATAAATGACGTCTCGTATAATGTCAAATTCACAAGATGATGTCCACCGATTACTACATCAGACAAAATATTACCTAATACAGCCGGACCTAAAATAAGTCCCGCAAGTAATGCTCCCACTACCTGGGGCATGCGATACCTTTTTGTAAGTAATCCTAAAAGTTTCGTACTCCCCAATATCAGTGCAAGCTGCCACAAATATCCATATTCTTCCATGATGCCACCCTCTTTTCCTAAAATGTCGTTTTACACCGGATACATCATAACACCATATTTTTACAGATTCAACTAATTTTCTTTTGTTTTCGCTTTCTTTTTTTATGTATCAGACTTTTTAATATTAAGATGCTTTATTATACATTCCATATTTTATTTTTATCCTTTTCAGTTTTGTCATAAGTGCTCCGGACAATAGCCATAAAAACAAAGCAGTTGCCCCCCCATGAATTGCATTAAAAGCCACCCCCGACGCATACGTCGCCATAAACACAGTTGTCGTCGGATGGTCCGTATACATAAACACTGTCGCAGTATCCATTATGAGTCCATAAACAACAAATGTCATTAAAAATCCGAATCCGCAAAGAATAATTTTTCTGTCCGCCAATTTCTGCTTCTTGCCCGAAAAAAATACTGCCGCCACAAATCCGATAATTCCAAATGCAATCATCTGCCATGGTGTCCACGGTCCCTGCCCAAAAAAGAAATCCGACACAAATGCGGTTGTTGCTCCGCATAAAAATCCTGCTTCTTTTCCCAGCATAATTCCCGTAATTATAATTATGGCTGCACTGGGCTTTATCTGAGGCGTCATAAAAAACATGACTCTTCCAACCACAGCCAGACTGGTCATTACCGCCAGAACTACTATCTCTCTCGTCTTTGGTTTTCGGTGTTCAAAAGACCACAGAAAAATAATTATGGATACGAAAATTATTAATATAGAAATTAAATAATATCCTCTTCCATTAAGAAGCATAAAACATCCTCCCTGTTTACGGCTCTTTTTATTTTTCGCCCTGCAATCTTGCTGACGGTTGTTGTATAAAACCGGTTGGTTGAAAAAAAATCTCTGAAGTTATTCACGGCAATCAAACTGCCCTGAGCAAATAATCCGCATCTGTCCGTAAACTCTCCGCAAAAATCCACATCATGACTGACAATAACAATCGTTTTGCCTTCTTTTTTTAAATTTATCAAAATTTCACCCAGACTTTCCCTATATATCCCGTCAATACCTTTCGTCGGCTCGTCGAGAAGAAGAATATCCGGATCTGCTGCCAGCACCTTTGCCAGTGCAAGTTTCTGCTGCTGTCCACCGCTGATATCATACGGATGACGTTCCATAAGCATTGTCAGTTCCATTTGACGGATAATTTTTTCCGGCACTCCCTCCAGCTCCTGTCTCACACTCTCTTTTCTGAAAAGCGTCTGTACATTTTGCGGGAGCGCGGAAACTTTTCCGAATATTTTCAACTTCCCTCTGTATGGTTTATTAATTCCGGATAATAGGGACATGGTTGTAGTCTTTCCTGTTCCGTTCCCGCCTAAAATACCAAAGATTTCACCTTTATTAACAGAAAAATTTAATCCCCGGATTACATCCTGACTATTTCTCTCATATCGAAACCACAAATTTTTACAACAGATTACTTCTTCCCTCTTTTGCTCTGGGATTTCCCTTTCTTTATTAAATTTTTTCCGAGTCTTTTTTTTCGGAAAGTGTTCTACCGCTATTTCCCCGGATACATTGAGAGAGTCTATCCACTTTCTGCCCTGCTCTATGGAAATGGGAACCCTTTCTTCCTGCATGCGTATACCTTTTGTTTGTGCATTGTCACGTTTCTTTTGTATGCTTACATCTTTTTGTTTTACTGCTCTGTTTTCTGTATATTCTTTAAAAATCCTTGTTGACACCGGCATTAATTTTAATAACTCACTGTCCACAGACCCGGACAATCCGTACTCCGGCGTATCATAATACAATACGTTTCCCTGATCCATCAGTAATACTTTATCTGCCTCCGGCAATACGCAATCCAGCCTATGTTCCGACAAAATAATTGTTATTCCCAAATCTGTGTTTATTTTTTTTAATGTATCCAGAAAATTTTCTGCCGCAATGGGGTCAAGCTGTGCTGTGGGTTCATCCAGTATCATAACATCCGGATGCATTGCCATGACTGCCGCCAGATTTAATAACTGCTTCTGTCCCCCGGAAAGTTTGTCTATGGACTGATAATATAAATCTGTGATCCCAAAATATTCCGCCATTTCCGCAACTCTCAGTCTGATATCCTCTGTCTTATATCCCAGATTTTCCAGACCAAAAGCCAATTCATGCCACACCTTATCCGTC
>CALWNA010000187.1 GCA_944382505.1 uncultured Lachnospiraceae bacterium | reverse complement strand
AGTTTGGTGGAGAGTGCAGAGAGCACCTTTTCAAAGGTGTTCTTTGCCCCTCGGAGAGCGCAAAACCTGCTTGCAGGTTGCATTTTTGACGGGCTTGCCTGTCAAAAGTGCTTTTGCGTTACTTTCGTTACTTTCGCAGAAAGTAACAAAGGCTTGCGTTACTTTCGTTACTTTCGCAGAAAGTAACAAAGGCTTGCGCCTATCGGCGCAGAAAGGATAGGAAATGAATTTATGCAAAGAACGATAAGTGCAATGGTCGGGAAAGGCTCGGTCAATCACAACAGCCGTAAATTCAAAGCGGAGAATGTTGATGCTGACCGTTCCTACCTCAATATAGATTATTGCAATGAGAGTATTAAAAAAGTCTATCACGAATTGTTTGATGAAGCACTCGAAAGATACAACGCTAAACAGATAAGAGCAGACCGAAAGATAGCAAACTATTATGAAAAAATCCGCAGTTCCAAGCAGGAAAAGCCGTTCCACGAATTGATTTTGCAGATTGGCGATAAGGAAAATATGAGTGCTGAAAGCGACAACGGGCAGCTTGCAATGCAGGTCTTAGATGAGTATTATCGTAGCTTTCAAGAGAGAAATCCACAGCTTAGAGTGTTCTCGGCTCATCTGCATTTAGATGAAGCAACGCCTCACCTGCATATTGATTTTGTGCCGTTTACAACAGGCAGCAAGCGTGGACTTGATACGAGAGTATCACTCAAACAAGCGTTAGCCGCACAGGGATTTAAGGGTGGCTCTCGTGGCGATACGGAATGGTCACAATGGGTACTTTCCGAAAAAGAACAGCTTGCCACCGTTATGGAACGGTACGGAATTGAGTGGGAGCAGAAAGGCACACACGAAAAACATCTCTCTGTTTTGGATTATAAAAAACAGGAGCGGGCAGAAGAAATTGAACAACTGGAAAGCAAAATCATAGACAAGCAGACAGAGTTTGAAACGCTTTCCAAGCGTATTCAAAATTTTGATAAGGGTACGGATTCACTTTCGCAAATGCAGAACGCACTGGAGAACGCTCCCGAATATCAGTTGCCCGAACCACAAGGCTTTATGACCGCAAAAAGTTATAAAAGTAAGGTTGTCGAGCCGTTAATTAAAAGGCTGAAATCTCTCATAAAAACGCTTATGGTACGGTGCTTTCAAGCGATTGATGATTACCAAAGGCTCAATCAGACAAACGCCAGTCTATACCGTAGCAATGAACGGCTTAAAAGTCAAAACAAGCAACTGACCGCTGATAATAACCGATTGAGGGAAGAAATAAAGGATTACAAGCTGCTGAGGAAGGTATTCGGCAGTAGACAGATTGACAGCCTGTTAGAACAGGCAAGACAGTCTAAACAGCGTGACACACGCTTTAGAAATAATCAATACGAAAGGTAGGAACAGACAATGGCAAAGACAATTTTTGAAGAAATGGGCGGCACTTATGTACGGCAAGGGGATTATTTTATTCCCTGCCTTACTCTACCAGCCGAAAAAGAAACAAAACCCATCGGAGTATGGGGACAGCGGCATAAACGCTATCTGCGGGAGCATAAAAGAGCAACCTATACTACCCTGCTCACAAGCGGCAAGTTGAACAGCTATCTTGCCGATATTGACGTGCAGGCAGAGGAAATGTTTTCTCGGCTAGTAAAGGAATATGCTGACAGGCAGGGAGTGACGGAACAGCTAAAGGCTGAAAATCAGCACTTATGGATTCAAAAGATGAGTAACATTCAGTCGTATGTGCAGGAAGTCGTGGAAAGTGAGATAATCTATTCATAGGTGTTATGCGGCACTTCTGTGAGCATGGGAGTGCCACTTGAATCTAAGCAAAATCAGTTTGGCTAATTGAAAAAATCTATGGTTTCGTGTATAATTTGGAATAGAAAATCAGACTGAGAAATATGGATTTGCAAAGGAAAATATAAATAAATGAAACAAGGAAGAATTATTATAATCACAGGTTCGCCTGGAACGGGAAAGACTACAGTAGCATCAATCGTTGCTCAAAAATCCGATATGGAAAAATCGGTGCATATGCACACGGATGACTTTTATCATTATCTCAGCAAGGGTGGTATCCCACCTCATTTACCAGAGTCAAACGAGCAAAATGTGGTTGTTATTGAAGCCTTTTTAGAAGCGGCAAAACGATTTGTCTACGGTGGGTATGATGTTATAGTTGACGGTATCGTAGGACCTTGGTTTTTAACCCCTTGGAGAAATATCATTCAAGAGGGGTACGAGGTACACTATATCATTTTGAGAGCCAGCAAAGAAATGACTTTGAAAAGGGCAGTTGAACGCTCTAAACTGGATAGAAATACGAATATCGAGCTAGTAGAAACAATGTGGAAACAGTTTCATTCTTTGAATGAATGCGAGCGATATGTTTTAGAAACAACGGATTTATCTGTCAATGAAACCGTATTGTTAGTAAGAGAAACAATCTGTAAAAAATCGAATTTACTTGTTTGATTTTTACTAGGAAAGGAAAATGAAATTATGAGTATGCTGAAAATTGCGCTATTGCAAATTGCACCTTGTAATAACTTAGCTGATAATCTGGAAAAAGGAATAAAATGCTGTAAAAGAGCAAAAGAACTTGGAGCTGACATAGCATTATTCCCCGAAATGTGGAGCAATGGATATAACATTTATGACAGACCTGTTGACGAATGGAAAAAAGAAGCGATTTCTATTGACAGCGATTTTATAGGTACTTTCCGCACACTTGCAGAACAGTTTAATATGGCTATTGGTATTACGCTGCTTGAAAAACATGAAAATGCACCCCGTAATTCGTTTGTCCTTTTTGACAGATACGGGGAACTAAAATTTGTTTATGCAAAAGTACATACCTGCGATTTTGATGTAGAACGAAATTTGACAGCAGGCGAGGACTTTTATGTTACAACACTTGATACAGCTTGCGGCAAGGTAAAAGTAGGCGCAATGATTTGTTATGACAGAGAATTTCCTGAAAGCGCAAGAATTCTTATGTTAAAAGGGGCAGAACTTATTCTTGTTCCCAATGCCTGCCCGATGGAAATAAACCGCCTTTCACAACTTCGTGGCAGAGCTTTTGAAAATATGCTTGCGATTGCGACCTGCAATTATCCCGCCACTGTCCCCGACTGCAACGGCGGTTCCAGTGTTTTTGATGGAGTTGCTTATCTGCCCGACATGGAAGATTCAAGAGATACTTGTCTCTTGCAGGCAGGTGAAGCGGAAGGAATTTACATTTCTGAGCTTGATTTGGAGCAACTCCGAAGATATCGAGAAAGCGAAGTACACGGAAACGCCTATCGACATCCGAGAAAATATAATCTCTTGACCGAATCAAAAATTGACAAGCCGTTTATTAGAAGCGATTATAGGGAGTAGCCGATAATCAAATTCCACATTTATAGCGGTTTTGATAAGAAACAACCTATTGCTTTTCTAAGCAAAATCGCTTATAATTTGGGTCGGAACATATTGCTATTATCCGCAGTTGCTTAAGCGAGTGTTATCAACACCGATAACAAACTGATAACATTAGCCCATATAGGCAGGATAATATGGATACATCAAATAATCAAAAGCACCACGAATACGACAGAGAATAATATCTAAACAAAATTGATTAGGCTTTGTCGAGTTCGAATAATACAAATAAGTCCACAGAGCTGATAAATAAAGGCTTTGTGGACTTTTTTCTACCTGCGTGGCAATAAAATGACATTAAAAAATAGAGACAAAATGATGTTGGAGAATAAAATATTTATTGTTTTTGTTATTTATTTTGTTGCAATGTATTTTTCATTATTAAATTGTTGTAATTGCGGTGATATGTTATGATTAAATTAAATATGAAGTTGTCGATATAAAAACAAACTAAGTATCAAGGGAAATATAATGGCAAGGTTGATGAAGTGTATCACAGGTGTGAGTATTACGCTTTGTGTAGTATTTGGGATATTAAAGATTATATTTGAAGCAGATGTATGGCTGTCTTTGGCGATTACTTCGGGTACGATTGCATATCATTTTCTTATGAGGCTGATAGTCGGATTTGTTTTCGATAAAGTAATGAATAATAAAGTAGACTGTACTCGGAGTTGGTTTCGAGTGAGAGATTTTGAAATCCGGTTTTATAATGCAATAAAAGTAAAAAGATGGAAGAACAAAATGCCGACTTACGAATCAGATATTTTTTCGCCTAAAAAGCATACATGGAATGAGATTGCACAAGCAATGGGTCAAGCGGAATTGGTGCATGAGACAATTATAATTCTCAGCTTCTTTCCGATTTTTGCGGCAATATGGTGGGGCGCTTTGAGTGTTTTTTTTCTGACATCCATTTGTGCGGCATTGTTGGATTTGTCATTTGTGATTATGCAGAGGTATAATCGACCGCGAGTGATGCGGCTTGCTGAGAGAGAACGATAAAATCCAGTTTGATTAAAAACGAATAGAGAGTAAAATTCGAATCTGTGGAGGAAAAGGATGAAAATATTAGTAATAGGCGGTACAAGATTTTTTGGAATTCATATGGTAAAAGAACTTTTAGAAAAGGGTCACGATGTTACGATTGCTACAAGGGGAATATCTTCTGATGAATATGGTGATAAGGTCAAGCGAATTATCCTGGAAAGGACAAATGAAGAAAGCGTAAAAGAAGCATTATCCGGTACACATTATGACGTTGTAATCGATAAAATTGCCTATTGTTCGAATGATATAAAGTATGTGATGGATGTTGTAGAGTGCGATAAATATATTCATACGTCTAGTACGTCAGTATATGAACCAAAACATATGAATACGATGGAATCTGATTTTGATGGAACATCTAAAGAACTTATCTGGTGTGACAGATTTGCTTTCCCGTATGAACAAATAAAACGACAAGCGGAGTATGCTTTGTGGCAAAGATATGGTAATCGAAATTGGATTGCAGTCAGATATCCTTTTGCAATAGGTAAGGATGATTATACAAAGAGATTATATTTTTACGTTGAACATATAATGAAATCTATCCCTATGAATATAGACAATTTGGATTGCCAGATGGGCTTTATAAAATCTGATGAAGCCGGGAAGTTTATGGCCTTTCTAGTTGATAAAGATTTCAATGGAGCTATTAATGGAAGTGCTGAAGGAACCATTTCTATAAAAGAAATCATTGACTATGTTGAAAAGAAAACGGGATCTAAAGCAATGATTGACAAAGAGGGGGATATGGCGCCATATAATGGGGAGCCGGAATATAGTATCAATACTGAAAAAGCACAAGCGTTGGGCTTTCAGTTTTCGGTACTTCATGATTGGATCTATGAACTTTTAGATTATTATATTGAGACCGTAAAGAAACAGCAAAATCGAAGTAAGCGAGACCGACAAATCCCAGTTTGTCAAACCGAGAAAAAATAGAATTATTAAGGAACAATACTATGGCATATAAAGAAAATGTGTTGTGTTTTTCCTCTGAGCCAGGGTAGTTGTCACCCGCCTCCCAAGCTGATATAAATGATAAAAATTTTGAAGTAAGCACTTCAGATTTAGAAGTAAAACGGCATGCGTAAAAGGTTGAAAATTTGATTCTTATTTTTGATTATTTTGAAACAATAGTACATAACAAATCTATGGATTTTAATCGTGGGCTGAAAGTTATGTGGGAAAAATATTATAAAAATAAATGCTCATTTGAAGAGATATCTGCATATGGAGAGGAATTGTTCCAACATATGTTGGAGAAACATAAGCAAGGATTGGAATACGCTTTTGTAAAAGATGAACTTCCTAAATATGCGGAAAGATTTGGTGGGGATATCATAAAAATGAAAGAAATACAGATAATCTGCCGATTCATAGTATTCGCAATATAAGGGAGTTGTCGGATATTGTCCAAAATGAGAAAGTGGCAAATAATAATTGGTTTAAGAAAGAAAATAATACAACAATATATAATTGTCGTGATAATAAAATGACAATGCGGACTAGGAAAATGAGAATAAAGTTATTTCATGATGTAGATACATTTGGAGGTATAGATTTATGACATACATATATCACTATGATTCCCCATTGGGAGGCATCACGCTCTCAAGTAATGGAAAAGAACTTACCGGTCTCTGGTTTGATGGACAAAAATATTTTGGAGATACACTTCCGAAAGTGTATGAGAAAAAGTATCTGCCCATATTTGAACAGGTAACCCGTTGGTTGGACATTTATTTTAGCGGCAAAGCTCCCGATTTTACACCGCCACTATGCATGGATACAACACCATTTCGCAAGACGGTATGGGAAATTATGCTTACGATTCCCTTTGGTAAGACAATGACTTATGGGGAAATCGCAGAACAGATTGCAAAGCAAAAAGGATTGCGTAAAATGTCGGCACAGGCCGTCGGAGGTGCAGTGGGACATAATTCTATTTCGCTGATTATCCCTTGTCATCGCGTTGTGGGTGCAAACGGCAGCTTGACAGGCTATGCAGGCGGTATTGATAAAAAGGTGCAATTACTCCAATTGGAAAAAACAGACATGACGAAACTTTTTGTGCCAAAGACAGGAACGGCATTATGATTGATAAAACAATTCTACGCTTAAAAATTACAACATTTGAGAATGAAAGTGCTGGTAAAGGCGAGTGCTTTGATATTTCATGAATCGTTCTCAGATTTTTAGAAATTACTGTTACGTATGATAATGAGTGGATTTAAAGTCGACTTAATCTTTTTATGCAGCATCATAACGACAAAAAACGTCTGTGATAATGTTTATGGTATTATTCGTTGTGTTTGTCAGAGTTACTGTTTAAAATTGCTATTGCCGAAAAGAAGCGTTCATACATTTATAACTGTCATTATATGTGACATTATGGTATAATACACCTGATGATTGTCTTTGTTTAACAATAATTACAGACAAGAAAGGGTGGAAAAAGTTATGAATAAAACAAAAAGAAACATTACATTTAAGGTGCTGGTATGGTTATCTGTACTGGTATTATCCGTTGGAGGGACAACATATTATACGGAGGATGTCGCTCAGGCGGAGGCAATAGTGTATGTGACACGGACAGGTACAAAGTATCATACACATAAATGTGGGAATGGAACTTTTTATGCGGCTACATTGTCGGAAGCAGAAGCGAGAGGGCTTACACCGTGCAGTAAATGTTTTCCAAATGGTTATAGTGGCAGTTCGTCAAGTAGTAGTTCATCAGGAAGCAGTTCAACAACTGCAAAGAAGAAAGAAAAGCCGATAAAACTTAACAGGACTTCAATTGTGTTAGTGAAAGGGCAATCTTTCACGTTAAAGGTATCAAATGCTACAAAAAAAGCCACATGGAAATCATCAAAAAGAACCGTTGCAACAGTATCTTCCGGCGGAAAAGTCGTTGCCAAAAAGAAGGGAAAAACAACAATTACTGCAACGGCAGGAAGTCAGAAGAAAAAATGTACTGTGACAGTTGAGAATCCGAAATTAAACATGGATAATATTTCAATGGAAGTAGGCGAGAGCAGTACACTAAAATTAAAAGGATGTAAACATACTGTCAAATGGTCTACCAGCGACAGCAATGTTGTTAAAGTGAAAAAAGGAATAATAACAGCAAAAGGAAGCGGAAAAGCAAAGGTAAAAGCAACTGTGCACGGAAAGAAATTTACATGTACAGTAATAGTAAGTGCTATAGAAAGAGAGACAGAAAGCAATGCGGTGAATAATGCAATAATGCAGTAGCAGGTTGGATTCATTTAATTGCAAAAGAAAAAAGTTAATCAGGAGACGAAGAATAACAGACTTGCAATACAGGATAAGGAAATAATATGAGCGGAGTTATTTTATATCAATCAAAATATGGTGCGACGAAAAAATACGCAGATTGGCTTTCGGAACAGACAGGATTTGTATGTATTGAGACAAAGAAAGCAAGGGTGAATGAGATATTAAATTATGATGTTATTGTGCTGGGTGGCGGAATATATGCATCCGGTATTGCAGGGCTGTCATTTTTAAAAAAGAATATAGGTGTACTAAAAGGGAAAAAAATAGTTGTTTTCTGTTGCGGTGCCTCACCGTATGAAGAAAAAGATTTTAAAGAAATTGTGGAACATAATATGAAAGGCGAATTATCAGAGATTCCTTGTTTTTATTGCCGGGGAGCATGGGATATGGATGCGATGTCTTTTAAGGACAGAACGCTGTGCAATATGCTCAGAAAAGTAGTTTCAAAGAAGAATCCGGATGAATATGAAAACTGGGAGAAGGCCTTAATGGCAGCAGGGGAAAGTCAGTGCGATTGGACGGATAAAAAGTATCTGAAACCGGTGATTGAATATATAAATAAAATCACATAATGAGGAGTGCAATAAAATGGAAATTATATCTTATCAGGAAAAGTATAAGAAAGATTTTGTTTGCTATAGAGCAGAATAAAACTATTGCAACTTGAACCGGACATTTGATTTATGCTGTAAAGGCTTGTTTGTTGAAAAGAGCGTAATATATGTGTTATGGATGAAAGGAATATATTAAAAAATTCAGGCGGCAAAAAGTTAGTATTTGCCGCCGTCTTGTTTTTATTGCCTGTAATAAGACAAAAAGTCTCCTAACTTGCCCATGGCATCCTCCAGCACCTCAATTCTTGGCAGATATACTATTCTGAAATGATCCGGCTCCTGCCAGTTAAATCCTCTTCCGTTGATAAGAAGGATCTTCTTGTCTCGAAGTAAATCCAAGGCAAACTTTTCATCGTCTTTAATATTGAATTTTTTAGTGTCAATTTTAGGAAATACATAAAAAGCGGCTTTCGGTTTTACTGCTGAAATGCCGGGTATATCGTTTAGTGCCTTGTAAATATATTCTCTCTGTTCATAAATTCTTCCACCGGGAACAATGTAATTATTTACGCTTTGGTATCCGCCTAATGCAGTCTGTACGATGGATTGTGCCGGAACGTTTGAACACAGACGCATATTTGAAAGCATATTGATTCCCTGTATATAATCCTTTGCAATGGCTTTGTTTCCGCTTAAAATCATCCAACCGATTCTAAAACCGGCAATCATATGTGATTTTGACAGACCGCTGTATGTCACACAAAATAAATCCGGTGCCAAGGAAGCGATAGAAACGTGCTCTTCATCATCCATAACTAAACGGTCATATATTTCATCTGAAAATATCATCAGTTGATGTTCCCTTGCGATATTTACGATTTCCTGTAAGATTTCCGTAGGGTACAATGCGCCTGTAGGATTATTTGGATTAATAATTACAATCGCCTTTGTTTTTGATGTGACTTTCTTTTTCATATCATCAATATCCGGATACCATTCAGCTTGTTCGTCACATATATAATGTACGGCTTTCCCGCCGGCTAATGTAACACACGCTGTCCACAAAGGATAATCCGGGGACGGAATTAATACTTCATCACCGTTATCCAATAGTGCGGACATACATAACTGAATAAGCTCGCTTACACCGTTTCCTGTGTAAATATCATCCATGGTAACATTGGGAATATTTTTTAGCTGTGCGTACTGCATAATAGCTTTTCGGGCTGCAAACAGTCCTCTGGAATCCGAATAACCTTCACAATCAGGTAATTGTCTGCTCATATCATAGATAACCTCGTCCGGTGTGCGAAAGCCAAAGGGAGCAGGATTTCCAATATTTAATTTTAATACCTGCGTGCCCTCGCTTTCCATCCTTGCTGCTTCGTCAACTACCGGACCCCGCACATCATATAAAACATTATCTAACTTTGTTGATTTTTTAAACTCTCTCATATTTCCTTCTTTACCTTCCGATTTTATTTCATCTGAATTTTCGTCTTTTCCTAACAACCACGCTGCATCGACTTGGAGTGTGTCGGCTAAAAATTGTAAAATTTCATTTCTTGGAATCGTTTTGCCGGACACATATTGGCTGACGTGACTTTTTCCAAGTTTTATTCCTTTTTCATCTGCAAGACGGACAAGTTCAATTTGCTTTATTTGTTTCTCTTGTAATAAGGTTTTTAATCTGATTGCAAAAATTGAATTTTTCATATTTTATACCTTTCTAAATTGAAATATTTAGTAATTATACTATAGAAAAACAAAAAGTTCAAT
>CALWNA010000186.1 GCA_944382505.1 uncultured Lachnospiraceae bacterium | reverse complement strand
AATTCATAATTAGAAACCTCCGGTTTATTAAGATATTTTTCATCCGGCCAAGATGAATACCTTAATTTTACTTTGAGGTTTCTTTTTATTCAATTGGCATTATTTCTGAATTACAGGAATGCTCCTTAAACTGTTCGTCCAAGTTTATAGGCCAGTTTTGGGAATTTTGTCCGTGCGGTCATAGAAACAGTTCCGCATCCGGTACCTAAAATCTGTCCTTGATCCTTGAAATTCAAATAATGACAAAGTGTTTCATAATGCGTTTTTATGTCCTTCATCGTCCAGTCGTTGTTATCCCAAGCTGCTACAATCAGTGCGGTTTTCAGTCCTTTGTCTGTCAGTTTTCCATTAAAACTGTAAAACCGGTCAATTACCGTTTTCAACTGTGCGGAAAACCCAAAATAATAGAGCGGCGTGACAAATACTGCCATATCTGTTTGCATCAACTGATCACGCAGTTTAGCCATATCATCTTTTTGACAACAGGGACCGCTCATTCCGCAATAATCACAGCCGGTACAGGGATGAATATCTCTGTGTCCGACGTCAAAAACACTGACTTCATGTCCTGATTCTTCAGCCCCTCGAATAAAATGTTCTGCAAGAAGATTGGAAGATCCTTTTTTATGAGGGCTGCTTTCTATTACTAAAATTTTCATATTATTTCACCTTCTTTCTAGCGGACTTTGAATCTCCGCTTTGCTTCTTTCCCTAATATCAGATTTTGCCTGCTTATACAAATCAAACGCTGACCATCTTCTTTGATTCTATGATAAATGCGCCAATTTTTGTTCTGACACTGTGTCACTATATGCATTATAACGTTATTCTGACACCGTGTCAACCTCTTTATGTTTGCTATATTTTCATTATAAAGTTCCTTGCTAATATTAACAATATTTTTGTTTCTTTTTTGTTTTTCGTATTTTACTATTCCTATAAATACTATTGAAATCTGTGTCAAGTTTAAATATACTAACTTCTAGTAAAAGATATTTCAAATGATAAAAGTTATTCTTTATAGGAATTCTGAAAAAAATGATACAATACAACAAAACGTATAATAACGTTGCAGGTATTTATCCCTGTTGTCTTTAAATTATTTATCTTCTACCAAAAGGATAAAGGAGGAATACGCAATGACCTTAAAAGAGTTAAAATGTGGAAAATATGCAAAAATCATTTCTGTGGGAGGCCAAGGGGCTTTACGACAACATTTTCTTGACATGGGCCTAATTCCCGGTGCGGAAGTCTTTATGGTAAAGCTGGCGCCAATGGGAGACCCAATGGAACTGAAAATTCATGGATATGAACTGACACTTCGACTTGCCGACGCAGAGAAAATAGAAATTGAAGAAATCGAATCTTTCTCAATGACAAAACAGTCCAAAGTAAGTAAAAAGCAAATGGAACACCCCGGATTCGGTGAAGGCGGCAAATTTCATTCAAAAGAGGACGAGAAACCATTGCCACAAAATGAAACGCTGACTTTCGCACTTGTGGGAAATCAGAATTGCGGAAAAACAACTTTTTTCAACCGCTTGACAGGTTCTAACCAACATGTGGGGAATTTTCCGGGCGTAACCGTAGATAGAAAAGATGGGGTTATAAAAGGATATAATAATACACTTGTTACAGATCTTCCAGGTATTTATTCTATGTCGCCTTATAGCAGTGAAGAAATTGTAACCAGAGAGTTTATTTTAAGAGAAAAACCGAAAGGTATTATCAACATTGTTGACGCTTCTAACATAGAAAGAAATCTATATCTAACTTTACAGCTAATGGAGTTAGATATCCCTATGGTAATTGCGTTAAACATGATGGATGAGGTCAGAGAAAATGGTGGCACAATTCTGGTAAATGAGATGGAAAATATGTTAAGTGTTCCGGTCATTCCTATTTCTGCCGCCAAAAATGAAGGTATTGAAGAAGTTGTCACGCATGCTGTCCATGTTGCAAAATATCAGGAAAAACCGCAAAAAGTTGATTTTTGTTCATCAACAGGAAATGGAAGTGCCGTACACAGAGCAATACATGGTATTATGCACTTGATTGAAGATCATGCACTCAAAGCTAATATCCCGCTTCGATTTGCCGCTTCCAAACTTGCGGAGGGAGACCGGCTTGTTTTAGATAAATTAAATTTAGATGAAAACGAAATAAAAACATTAGAATATATCAGAGTTCAAATGGAAAAAGAACGGGGTTTGGACTGTGCCGCGGCAATCGCTGATATGAGGTTTACTTTTATCCAAAATTTATGTGACAATACAGTAATAAAACCTCAGGAAAGCAAAGAACACGCAAGAAGCAGAAAGATGGACCGGATTTTGACGGGAAAATATACCGCGATTCCTGCTTTTGTGGGAATCATGGCATTGGTCTTTGTACTGACTTTTAATGTGATAGGCGCATGGCTGTCCGATCTGTTGGACTTTGGTATTTCCTGGCTGACAGAAATTACGGATCAGGCACTTTCTTCATTTCATATTAACCAAACGCTCCATTCCTTGATAATAGACGGTATTTTTAATGGCGTTGGCAGCGTACTGAGTTTTTTGCCGATTATCGTTACGCTCTTCTTCTTTCTCTCCATTTTGGAAGATACCGGATATATGGCGAGAGTCGCTTTTGTCATGGATAAATTATTGCGTAAAATAGGTCTCTCCGGAAGAAGCATTGTGCCTATGCTTATCGGATTTGGTTGTACCGTTCCCGGTGTTATGGCAAGCAGAACATTGTCTTCTGAAAGGGACCGGAAAATGACAATTTTATTAACACCCTTTATGAGCTGTTCAGCAAAATTGCCAATATATGCTTTTTTTACCGCTGCATTTTTCCCGAAACATGGGGCTATTGTAATGGTAGGCCTGTATTTTATCGGTATTCTTATCGGAATATTCGTTGCACTTTTGTTAAAAGGAAGTCTGTTCAAAGGAGAACCTGTTCCGTTTGTAATGGAATTACCGAATTATCGTATGCCGGGCATTAAGAATGTAGCTCAATTATTATGGGAAAAAGCAAAAGACTTTTTGCAAAGGGCATTTACAGTAATTTTTATTGCAACAATTATTATCTGGTTTTTGCAGTCCTTTAACCTGCACTTTGAAACGGTCACAAACTCTCAGGATAGTATTCTTGCTTCTATCGCCGGTGTCATCGCTCCTATTTTTGCACCGCTTGGCTTTGGTGACTGGAGAATATCTACGGCCCTTATCAGCGGTTTCATGGCAAAAGAAAGTGTTGTTTCTACGCTTTCTGTTTTGATACCGTCGAATGTAGCTTTAAGTACGCTGCTCTCTCCTGTCAGTGCGCTGGCTTTGTTAGTATTCTGTCTTCTATATACTCCTTGTGTGGCCGCGATTGCGTCTATAAAAAGAGAACTGGGAGCCAAATGGGCAATTGCCGTTATCATTGGTCAGTGCGTCATTGCATGGATTGTTTCTTTCCTTGTACATAGCATCGGACAATTATTTTAAGGCGACTTCTTTGCAATTTCATAATTTACATTCATTCTCTTGCACAATTTATCATTGAAAATGTTTTTGTCCAAAATTATTGAATACCAATTTCTTTTATTACATGCCATCCTGGGTAATCATTCTCCCGGGATGGCATATTTTTTATCTGTCCCGGTTGTTTTTTATTTATTCTAATATGATTTTCATTTTTTCAGATATTGACATTTTATAAATAATGTACTACATAACTAGGTATATAAACTTTTGAAAGAGGAGCAGGAAAATGACTGAAAAAGAAAAAATGCTGAAAGGTATGCTTTATATTGCTAATGATGAGGAACTCGAACAGGACAACTTAAAGGCACAGATGCTTACATACGAATATAATAATACAACCGTAATGGATTCCGAGCGAAGAAAAAAAATTCAAAAAGAACTTTTTAAACATATAGGAAGAAATCCAGTAATTATACCGACGTTTCGTTGTGATTATGGCTCTAATATCAGCATTGGAGACAATTTTTTTGCAAATTATGACTGCATTATTATTGATGTATGCGATGTTACGATTGGCAATAATGTATTTTTTGCCCCTAGAGTATGTGTTTTTACTGCTGCTCATCCCATTGATGCGGAAATCAGAAACACCCTGTTGGAATACGGAAAACCTATAACAATCGGCGACAATGTATGGATTGGTGGAAATACTGTAATCAATCCGGGAGTTACCATTGGAAGCAACGTGGTGATCGGCTCCGGTTCTGTCGTCACAAAAGATATTCCCGATAATGTTGTTGCTGCGGGAAATCCTTGTAAAATTCTCCGTAATATTACGGAAGAAGACAAAAAATATTGGGAAGAAAAAAGGCAGGAATATAGGCTTACAAAATAAATTTATTTCGTAAGCCTATACATGAAATTTGAATTTCCCTATACGATTGTCATAAACCACTCCACGGTTTTCGGGTCATAATGAGAGAAAAACAGACTTTCTCCACCATCTAACGCTTCAATCTTCTCCATCTCTTCTTCTGTCAGAGCAAAATCAAAGACATTGATATTTTCTTCCATTCTTTCTTTGTGTGTGGATTTTGGAATAACAACCACGCCGCTCTGAATCAAAAAGCGCAGTGCCACCTGGGCTGTGGACTTTCCATACTTTGCACCGATTTCTTTCAATACCGGATTGTTAAAGTAATCATTTTTCCCTTCTGCAAACGGTCCCCACGACTCAATTTGTATCCCCAGTTTTTTCATATATTCCTTGGAAACTTTCTGCTGTTGAAATACATGGGTTTCCACTTGGTTGACCGCCGGTTTTATCTCCGCAAAATGGTGAATATCAATAAATCGGTCAGGATAGAAATTGGATACTCCGATTGCTCTTACCTTACCGTCTTTATATGCCTCTTCCATTGCACGATAAGTTCCGTAATAATCACCAAAGGGTTGATGAATTAACAGTAAGTCAATATAATCCGTCTGCAGTTTTCGCAGAGATTCTTCAATGGATGCTTTTGCCTTCTCATATCCTGCGTTGCTAATCCATACTTTTGTCGTAATAAAAAGTTCTTCCCGGGGAACACCGCACTTTTTGATTGCGTTTCCCACACCTTCCTCGTTTGCATATGCCT
>CALWNA010000185.1 GCA_944382505.1 uncultured Lachnospiraceae bacterium | reverse complement strand
TCATTATGATAATCGGAATTTTATTATCCCAAAAGAAAAAAATTACCAGTTGGATGAACAAATGGCGAAAGACAAAGAACGATGAAGAAGATTTTAACCATCTTGTTTATAATCTCAAAACCTCTGTGGGAGAAATCAATAATGCATTAGAACAAATTGCGCAGAACAGAACCCATGACAGAGAGGATTCCCGACGTATTAGAGCTGAAATGTATGCGGTCATGGATAAACAATCGGAAAGTATCGACAATTTAACAAAAATTGTCGTAGAAATGCAGAAAAAGAATTCTAAAACAAAACGTGCGGAAATCAAAGAAAAAATCGAAAGAATTTACAGAGAATGTCATTCTGCCATGACCTGTACAGATATGCAGTATGAGACGCTGAAAGAATTAATGGAGGAATATGAGGAACATGGCGGTAACAACTCGTTCGTTCATACAACGGTAGAACCGGAAATGCATTTATGGGAAAAAATAACACAGATAAAACCTGCAAAGCTCTCTCAATAAGTTTGTAATTTTATGTACAAGTTTATTTGTGATTCACTTTCCGGATTCTGTTTCAATATAATATAAGGAGAACACAAACAATGAACATTATGAATATTTTAGAACCGCTCTTATATACAGTTATCACTGCTGCCATTCCAATGATTGCAACTTATATTACGAAGTTTTTATCCGCAAAGAAAGAACAAATTAACGCTGAGATGGAAAATGAGCAACTGAAAAATCATCTTAATACGGCATTGGAAGCTGTAAATAATGCGGTCTTAACAATCTCACAGACATATACAGATTCTTTAAAAGGCACGGAAAAATGGACTAGAACAGCCCAACTAGAAGCAAAAAACAAAGCAATCGAAACTGCCACGACACTGATTACCAATGATGTTAAAAAGGCAATTGAAAAATTATATGGCGATTTTGATCAATGGCTGGATTCCTCCATTGAAAAATATGTAAATATAAATAAGTAAAAGGAGTTTTATTATGAAGGTGCACAAATTATTAGCAAAACCAATCAGTTATGATGCAACAAAACGTAAAAGAAGCGATGTAAAGTACATTGTAATTCATTACACCGGAAACAAGGGGGATACTGCGAAAAACAATGCGGCATATTTTGCAAATTCCAACACCAGAGAAGCCGGAGCACATTTCTTTGTAGGCAAAAAAGGGGTCGTTTATAAATCGATTAACATGAACAGAACCGCTTGGGCTGTGGGCGGATTATACTCACAAGAAAATGGCGCGGGATCTTACTACGGAAAATGCACAAATGCAAACAGCGTTTCCATTGAACTTTGTGACTGTGTGACAGAATATTCTAAAAAACAGGCAAAAGCGACAAAGAAGCTGATAAAACGAATCCGGAAACGCTGTCCGAATGCTAAGACAATCATAAGACACTGGGATGTAAATGGAAAGACCTGTCCGCTTCCGATGGTTGGGACCAATAATGCTATATGGGAAGCATTTAAATCTGCAATTTCATAAAAACTTTATTGCTAATAATATCTTTAATCATACGCTCTCTTTTCTTTTAAAGTCAACTATATTATAATAATTATATAATATCATTTTTATGGGAGGTATGATTATGAAAAAAAATTTTGTTACTATTTTTGTTACTATGATGATGTTCAGCGTTCTTTTTCTACTGAATAGTACTGATGCCGTTGCAAAACAGCAATCTCCAAAATTATCCGCAAACAAAGTTACACTAAATGTCGGTGCAAAGAAAACCCTGAAAGTTAAAAAAAGTAAAAAGAATGCAAAAATTTCCTGGAAATCTAACAAGCCGAAAATCGCGACGGTTTCCAAAAATGGAACTATTTCTGCAAAAAGTTCCGGAAATGCAATCATTAAAGTGACTGTAAAGCAAAAAGGGAAAAAGTTTGTTTTGAAATGTAAGGTAAAAGTCAAAAAAGCAACAGAAATACCAACAAGCCCATTACCGGTACCATCAGGTACGGAAAAGAAAAATACTTTATTCGATACCTTTTCCTCAAAGGGTGTATCAAAGATATACTATTGGATAAATGACAATTCTTATACGGTAACGGATCAAAATAAAATTTCGGCAATTCTTTCATATATGTCATTACTGGAAGTTGAGAAAACAGATAATCCGCAGGTGATGGGTGGATTTTCCATGGTATTCTCTCTATCGGATCAGTCGCCGGTTTCCATCGGTTTGTTAAGTGATAAATTTGATATTAACGGGCAATATTACACAATAAAAAATTCTGATCTCGATATCACAACTGTGATTAAACTATTCCTTGGAATTTAGCCATTACTTATATCTGTTACTTTTTACGCTAATATTTTAAATGTTAATTTTCACAGATACAGACTTTGCATAGCAAAGTCTGTATCTGTTTTTTATATATGCCCTTTTCCGATTTTAACGTAATCATTGTTTATTTTGCGCCAAATGCTGTTTTTATTTTCAAATTATATATCAAAAAATCACTGCTCCGGCAGACTGTCTCTCAGACACAATGCGCCCCAACCCGCTTGCGGATTTGGCCACTGCCGAAACTCCTGCAGGTGCCTTGCCCCCTTCATCAGGTAAGCCTTTACCTTCTCTCCGTATAAAAACGGATCATTCCCCCGGACAATCCCCCACTCCATCATTAACGCCACACTTCCGGTCACAAAAGGCGTTGCCATAGATGTACCACTCTGTACAGACATTCCTCCGCCCGGTGCAGCAGAACTGATATTTACACCGGGCGCCACAATGTCCGGCTTTACCTGGTTATTTTCCCTTAGGAAACCTCTTCCTGAAAATGTTGCAATCTTACCCGTTGCACTGTCATAGGCCCCCACTGTCACAGCTTTCAGCGTCGCCCCCGGAATCGTCAGCGTCGTTAATGGATCCGGTCTCAAAAATCTTGTATTTTCATTTAATGACTGACTGTTTGGCAGCCACAAATCATATCGTCCCACCACAATTCTTTCCGGTATAATCCTTATAATCCATATTTCCTCATCAATGTATCGGCTAATAGGTATAAAATCCATATAGATTTCCTGAAATCTGCTGAAAGGCTTCGGCGTTCCATATAAAATGAAAAGTTCTGTGTCATTCAACCGGTAACGGCTAATCGTACTCTTCTCACGGATTGCCGGTGTACGCTCTCCGGACGGTGCCACAATCTGTATGGCAAAACTATCCACATAGTCTTTCCATAGCTGCACACTGAAAGATTTTTGAAATCCGGATACCTGAAGCTCAATCTCTGTATTTCCATTTACAACGACGCCGGAATCCAGTTCCCCATTGACAGATATTCGATCTGTTTCCAACACGCTGCTTCCGACAACAAACCCTCCCGCATGTCCTGCACTGTCTCCCTCATTTCCCGCACCGATTTGAATGGATATTCTGTTTCCATCGATTACGGAATCCAGATAAGTAGAAAGAAGCGATGTGCCATCATGGGAACCGTAAGTATTGCCAAAGCTTAAATTAAGCGATAAGGGCATATTGTACTCATTTGCCTGTTTTACTATGAAATCAACTGCTTCCATTAACTGCGTGGTTCTTGGAAAAGAATTTTCCGATGCAGTAGCCATTTTTACAAAAATAATCTTGCTCTTGGTAGCAATTCCCAGATTGTTATTTTTATTGTCCGCAAAATTCCCTGCCGCAATCCCGGCCACATGCGTCCCATGTCCCGTCGGGTCTCTGGAATCCACAATCTCATATGGATTATCGGACTGTAATGCCTCATTTATCTGATTTTCATCAAAAACGCTTCCGGTTACCTGATCCCACAGTTTTAAAATTCTCGTTGTTCCGTCCTGGTTTCGAAACACCCTATTGCCGTAATCAATTCCACTGTCAACAATTCCCACAATCACGCCTTCACCAAACAATCCCGCTCCGTCTCCCGGGAAACCGGATAGCTGTACGGGATTAATACAGGACTCCCTCTTTGCATTCAGTATGGCATATTCCAATCTTTTCGGTTTTTCCACAAAAATAATTTCCTCAAGAGAAGCAATATTTTCCACCTGGTCTGCCGGCACATTTAATATGGCATAACCGTTTGAAAGTTCCTTTACGGTCACCCCCGGTATAGAACGCACATTATCAAGCGTTCTTGTATATCGCACAATTAAATCCCAGGAATCCGTGGCAGCGTCAAAACCTACCGATAACTCCTGGGATCTATTTAATTCCTCCGGCGTTGCATCCAACGCCAGATTCAATGCATTCTCGATTTTTTCATTCATATAAATTATTCAATGCCTTACTGAATTTAGACATATTATCCGATAATTAATCTCTATTATTATATGATTTTTGTTTTGCCATTCAGAACATTAAAATAATCTTCATAATTATCCTGTAACAACTTTGGCGTATCCAGTCCATACGGACATTTCGATTTACACTGATTACAGTGGATACAGTTTTCAA
>CALWNA010000184.1 GCA_944382505.1 uncultured Lachnospiraceae bacterium | reverse complement strand
AATTCATAATTAGAAACCTCCGGTTTATTAAGATATTTTTCATCCGGCCAAGATGAATACCTTAATTTTACTTTGAGGTTTCTTTTTATTCAATTGGCATTATTTCTGAATTACAGGAATGCTCCTTGTTTTCAAATCATCTTCAAATTTTACTATATTTGGATAGTATGCTGTAATAATATAAACATATTCTCCATCACATCCATCAACAACATGTATTATTTTCTCATTTACAGTATATCCGAAAATCAAACAACTAGGATGTGGAAAATCATCTGGATAATCCTCTATTATTTCTCCATCTGTAATACACTTTTTCACATCCGCTCTTGAAATATCCCTTTCCTGCATTCTCTCTAAACAGTGTGTTGACCATCGGATAGCACCATTTACAATATATTTTTTTTAATCATCTAATTGCACTTTACCACCTCTTTCTATATAAGTCTACATCCTGATTACATATTTACTCATTTACCTGCTTAAATATTTCAAAATCCTTTTCTTTCATTCTACTTGTATTATACTTATGTGTGCCCCAAATATCAATTATGCATTTCCCGGTTCTTCTACAAATTCCTCTTATGATTCAAAATCAAATATTGATACTTGATTCTCACCTAAATATTTTATAAAGTCTTCCTTGCTCATATCCGTAATCCCTGCACAATATTCCAGGAAAGCTTTTTTCTTATATAATTGCAATGCAATGTTATGTCTTTTAGCATCTAAAAAATTATCCGTTCCTTCATAATTTTGAGAACTTTAGGAGGAATAGAATTCTGATGACCTCCGCATAAAGGAAAACACGGTTGCCGACAATGGTTCACAAATGTGTCATAAACTCAGGTTACCCCCACTCTTGACAAAGAGCCATAAAAAAACTCCTGCATACCATTTCTGATATACAGGAGTTCATTATTTTAATAATTTATATCATTCCGACCTTACGGTGCATTACTTGTTAGCGATAGCTGCCTGTGCTGCTGCTAATCTTGCAATTGGTACACGGAATGGTGAACATGATACATAGTCAAGACCAATCTTATGGCAGAACTCAACGGATGAAGGATCTCCACCATGCTCTCCACAGATACCAACATGAAGATTCGGGTTAACCGGCTTACCAAGTTTGATAGCCATTTCCATTAACTTACCAACACCATCCTGATCAAGTTTTGCGAATGGATCATTTTCAAAAATCTTAGCATCATAGTAAGCATCTAAGAACTTACCTGCGTCATCTCTTGAGAATCCATATGTCATCTGTGTCAAGTCATTTGTACCGAAGCAGAAGAAGTCAGCTTCCTTCGCAATCTCATCAGCTGTAAGAGCTGCTCTTGGAATTTCAATCATTGTACCAACTTCGTATTCAAGCTCTACGCCTGCTGCTGCGATTTCAGCATCTGCTGTCTCAACAACAGTCTTCTTAACATATTTTAATTCCTTTACATCACCAACCAATGGAATCATGATTTCCGGCTTAATAGCCCAATCAGGATGTTTCTTTTTAACATTGATTGCTGCACGGATAACAGCGCTTGTCTGCATCTTAGCAATTTCAGGATATGTCACGGCCAGACGACATCCTCTGTGTCCCATCATAGGGTTGAATTCGTGAAGTGAAGAAATGATAGCTTTAATTTCTTCAACAGATTTACCCTGAGCATCTGCAAGTTTCTTGATATCTTCTTCTTCTGTAGGAACAAATTCATGAAGAGGAGGATCCAAGAATCTAATTGTAACCGGATTACCTTCCAATGCTTCGTAAAGTGCTTCAAAGTCTCCCTGCTGATATGGAAGAATCTTTTCAAGTGCTGCTTCTCTTTCTTCCACTGTATCTGCACAGATCATTTCTCTGAATGCAGCAATTCTGTCTTCTTCAAAGAACATATGCTCTGTACGGCAAAGACCGATACCTTCTGCGCCAAGTTCTCTTGCTTTCTTAGCGTCAGCCGGTGTATCAGCATTTGTTCTAACCTTAAGGGTTCTATACTGATCTGCCCAAGCCATAATTCTTCCGAATTCACCGGCGATTGTAGCATCTACTGTCGGAATAAGACCATCATAGATATTACCTGTAGAACCATCAATAGAGATGTAATCTCCTTCATGATATTCTTTTCCTGCCAATGTGAACTTCTTATTTTCTTCGTCCATTACAATATCACCGCATCCTGATACACAGCATGTACCCATACCACGTGCTACAACGGCTGCATGAGATGTCATACCACCACGAACTGTCAGGATACCCTGAGCAGCCTTCATACCTGTGATATCTTCCGGTGATGTTTCAAGACGAACAAGAACAACCTTTTCTCCTCTTTCATTCCATGCAACAGCATCATCCGCAGTAAATACAATCTTACCGCAAGCTGCTCCAGGAGAAGCTCCAAGCGCTTTACCAACAGGTTCAACTTTCTTTAAAGCTTCTGCATCAAACTGTGGATGAAGAAGTGTATCTAAGTTTCTAGGATCGATCATAGCTACTGCTTCTTCTTCTGTTCTCATTCCTTCATCTACTAAATCACAAGCAATCTTAAGAGCTGCCTGTGCTGTTCTCTTACCATTACGTGTCTGAAGCATATAGAGTTTACCGTGCTCTACTGTAAATTCCATATCCTGCATATCTCTGTAATGAGACTCCAGTATCTTACATACTGATGTGAATTCTGCGAATGCTTCCGGGAATTTTTCTTCCATTTCTGAAATGTGCATTGGTGTACGAACACCTGCAACTACGTCTTCACCCTGTGCATTTGTAAGGAATTCACCGAAAAGGCCTTTCTTTCCTGTTGCAGGGTCACGGGTAAATGCAACACCTGTACCACAGTCATCGCCCATGTTACCAAATGCCATAGACTGTACGTTAACGGCTGTACCCCATGAATAAGGGATATCGTTGTCACGACGGTAAACATTTGCACGTGGGTTGTCCCAGGAACGGAATACGGCTTTGATTGCTCCCATTAACTGTTCCTTTGGATCGTCAGGGAAGTCTTGGCCGATTTTTGATTTATATTCAGCCTTGAACTGATTTGCTAATTCTTTTAAATCTTCCGCAGTAAGGTCAACGTCCTGTGTTACGCCGCGGTCTTCTTTCATCTTATCGATAAGTTCTTCAAAATACTTCTTGCCAACTTCCATAACTACGTCGGAATACATCTGGATGAATCTTCTATAACAGTCCCAAGCCCAACGTGGATTATTAGACTGTTCGGCAATCGTATTAACAACTGTTTCGTTAAGACCAAGGTTCAAAATTGTATCCATCATACCTGGCATGGAAGCTCTTGCTCCTGAACGAACAGATACGAGAAGTGGATTTTCCTTATCACCGAATTTCTTTCCTGTGATTTCTTCCATCTTTACGATGTACTCGTTAATCTGTTCCTGAATTTCTTCATTAATTTCTCTGCCGTCCTCATAATACTGAGTACAAGCTTCTGTTGTGATTGTGAATCCCTGAGGTACCGGAAGTCCCAAGCTTGTCATTTCTGCAAGGTTAGCACCTTTACCACCGAGGAGTTCACGCATGTTAGCATTACCTTCGCTAAAAAGGTATACCCATTTGTTTGCCATGAATTTTTCCTCCTAAAATTTTGTATTTTATGGTATGTAACCGGGAAAGCTGTCTTTTGCTAATCCGGTTCATAAAATCGCATATTGGTGTTTGCGCGCCAAAAAATGGGCGCAAAACACCTATATGGCAATTATAACATACCCACCTTTTTAGTCAATAAAATAGTTGAAATTTTCGGAATAATTTTGTTACGGAAAAATTTAAAACTGCATAATGAAGACAGGCACTAATTCTTCATCATTCTCTCTTCTCTGTAATGTCTTTATTATTCTCCTCTTCTACTATTTTCAGAAAATCCCTGTCCTTTTTCTTTTTTCTCAAAATAAATCTGCCTGCTATCGGACTTTTTCCTTTAGACTTCACGTAAAAGTACCCAAATATGGAAAATACAGCCGCACCAATAAAATTAACCAGCAAATCTTCCATAGTATCAATCAAACCGATATCCAAATAACCACCCAATCCAAGATTTTTGCCATTTATAGTAACATTCTTTATATTATTTATGTGTGTCGGAACATTCCTTCCCTCAGCATCCAGCATAACAGAAGATATTGCGTTAACGATTGTGTCTTTCTGCATATCAAATCTAAAAATCCGGTCCATTCCAAACTCAAAAAATTCCCACACAACACCGATTGTCATAGAAAAGCAAAATGATACAATTACCATAAACAACGGAGATAATTTAAACGACGGTTTTTCATGTCGATTCAGTAAATCTACCAGCGAAAAACCTATAGCCGCCGCCAAAAATCCGTTAAGTATGTGAAGTATAATATCCCAAAAAGGAATGATAATATAAAACTCATTAATTTCACCTAAAATTTCCGCGGCAAAAATAAAAAGTAACACAATTATTTCTAAAGTTGTGGGAAGTTCAACTTTAAATGTAACCTGTACAAAACTTGGAATCAACATCAGCAACAATGTCAAAATACATAAAAACACACTTTCATAGTTTCCATTAAAAATCTGTCGAATTAAAACAACAATTACTAAGATTCTCAAAAAGAAATAGACCATAAACGAACTTTTATGTTCTCTAAGTTCCATATTGATTGCTTTCCACAAGTTCTTAAATTTACTTTTTCTCTTACTCATATCTCTATCCTCTGTAAATTATAAATCATCAACCTTTTCTTTCATTATGAAATGACTATATCTTTCTATACATTATCACGGAATCTGAAAAACTTCAAATTCACTGCCCTCATTCACACTTTTAATATCAAGAATTTGCTCCACAAAAAAAAGAAACAAATGTTGTTTAGTTCCATTTGATTCTTTTTCGGTTCTGAATTTTACTGACAATACAATTCAGAATATTTTTTATTAATTTTTTTATGGTACTATAAATGTTGTAATAGAATGCGGCGGCAGTTCTGTATTTGCCCCCATACCATTGATAACCAATGCCAGTCTTTTCTGTCTGTTCAATTCATTTTGCACAACAATGACTGTTTCTCCGTCAGGATTTTTATATGCCACGGAATAGAGTCCCTTGCCTGCGTCACTGCTGCATTGAATTCTTTTTGCCCCCGGTCTAATATATCTCGAAAAATGTCCTATGTAATAATATGACTTATTGTATATGATTTCGTCTGTCTTTCTGTCTATTAAAATTGGTGCTTCGCAGAAGTTTCCCACATAATTGGGACCTCCGCACTCATTCAGGATAAGATTCCAGTCTATCCAAGCTTCATTATAATTATTGAAATCATTAATTATATTTCTGCCGTAAGTTTCCCCGTGTTTCCACGCCCCCATTCCGGCTGTCGAACTTGTACCCCCTGAATCATTGACCAACTCGACACAGCCTTCTGTAAATATCAGATGTTTTTCCGGATAGTTTTCATGAACCATTGTCAGGTTTTCCGACTGCTCCGGCCCATACCAGTGATATGCCACACCCCAGATTACATCTCTTGCTTTTGGATATGCCATGGATTCTTTTACTCTTCTGTACATTTTGTCACGATTGTGATCCCATATTAAAATTCCGACCTGTTCTGCCAGACCGGCTTTTTTAAGTTCCGGATAGAGGTATTCCACGGCAAACTCTGCTTCCTCTGTCGCATCAAATTTACAGGATGCCCATGTCTGCTTTGCTTCAGGTTCATTTTGTATACTGATCATGGAAATACCAATGCCTCTTTCTCCCATTTTCTGGATATATTTAACCATATATTCCGCCCATGTTTTATAATACTTTTTTAAAAGTCTTCCACCATTATTAATATCTTTATTATTTTTCATAAAGGCCGGAGGACTCCAGGGAGAACAAAGTAACGTCAATTTCTCCCCTGCTGCTTTTTCCGCATCTTTTATAAATGGAACCACCCACTGATCTTCCCGTCCAATATCAAAGGTTGCCAGTTCATGGTCATTTTCCTCAATATATATATAGGGTTCTAAAGAAAAATCACATCCGTGAATTGTTGTTCTGCCTAAGTTATATCCAAGCCCAATTTCTTTATCAAAATACGCCCGGATTATTTCTTTTCTGTTTTCTTCGCTGGTATTTGCCAGCGTATACGCTGCCGCTTCTGTGAAAGCGCCGCCAAACCCCATGTGTGTCTGAAAGCTCTTATCACTGTTTACCTCAACCGTATCCATCCGCATATTATAAACAGAGTTTAATTCTATCTGGTCCAGCTCTTTCCATGTCTCAGGTCTTCCCTGTGCAGTTTGAATGACTTTAATCATCGGTCTCATTAAAATACCTCACTTTATTTTTTCAGAAATATAAATATTTCTGTGCATTTTAAAACCGGCAACCTGATAAAAGACTGCCTCCAGGTAAAATTACCCTTTCTCGTTTGTTCCCATATGGATTTATCATCCTATAAAATAAGTATACACTAAAAACGTTTTTATTCTACCGTTTTTTTATTTTTTATACAATTTGTTTCAAATTCCACACTTTATATAGTAATTTTCTACAAATAAAAAGGAGCTATGCACTAAAGAAGAATTTTTCCCTTTTGTACATAGTTCCATTTTTATTCTACTTTTTAATTTCTTTATTTATAAGAGTTTAATACTATTTTTTCACTCCATTTCCCATAAACTTTCTTACCTTTTACCATTTTATAAGGTCTTACCGTTACATAGGCTGCCCCCTTTACATTGGCAAGATATGCATTTTCACTTAATTTATAATTTTTCTCTGCTCTGTAATCTTTTGTCAGCGTTGCAAGAGCTTTCTTCGTATAAGAATTTTTCGTCGTAAAATATTTGTATGTATTTTTGCCCTTCTTCACCCGGATCTGATATCCCTTT
>CALWNA010000183.1 GCA_944382505.1 uncultured Lachnospiraceae bacterium | reverse complement strand
GGAATATTATGAATATCGCACAATCTTATTGCTTTATGAATGTCAGGTTCATGGGATTTAGGATTCAGAGGATCTCTTAAAAATATCAATAAATCCATCTGATTTTGTTCAATCTGGGAACACATTTGCTGTTCTCCTCCCAAATGTCCTGCCAGATATTTATAAACATTCAGATTGGCAGCTTCCTCTACCAGGCGCCCGGTAGTTCCTGTTGCATACAATGAATGATTACATAAAATACCACGATATGCAATACAGAAATTCTGCATCAGCTTTTTCTTAGAATCATGTGCGATTAGTCCTATATTCATAATCTTTTTCTCCTTTTTATAAAAGTGCCTTGTTTCTTTGTAACCCAATATTCAACACAATGCCAATTCCGCAATACATACTTACAAGAGATGTTAATCCATAACTTACGAACGGCAGCGTTACTCCTGTATTTGGAAGCAGCATTGTGGCAACAGCAATATTGACAAAAGACTGGACTCCTATTAATACACCAAAACCAAAACAAAATAGTTTTCCATTCATCGTCGGTGCTCTTGAGCCGGTTATAAAACATTCCATAATAATCAAAAACAGTAAAATAATGACAGCAGCTCCTCCAATAAAGCCCAATTCTTCACCAACAATTGTAAAAATAAAGTCTGTATGAGATTCGGATAAAAAATTACCGTTTTTGACTGAGGTGACTGTACTATTGTCCAGACCTTTTCCCGTAAGTCCTCCGGAGCCTATCGCAAGCAGTGAATTTTCCTGCTGATACCGAATCGCCTCCGCTTCTTCATTGTCTTCCTGAAAAAAACCAATAATTCGATTATATTGATATTCTTCCAGAATACCACTATCCGGCTGTATGACAAAATACCCCAAAACACAAAGTATCGGTATGGAAATCACCAAAACGCCGGTAATTATCTTATAATGAATTCCTGATAAAAACATTATAGCACAAAAAGTAATAAAAATAACTATTGTTGTTGACAAATCCGGTTGTTCATAGATCAAAGCAAATGGAATCAGTGCCAATAAAACAATACTTGCCAGCGTTTTAAAAGTATTTAAGGTTTCCCGCCGTTTATACAAAAAAGTTGCAACAAATATGATTATAAAAATTTTTGCAATCTCAGAGGGTTGAAATTGCGTAAATCCCAAATCAATCCACCTCTTAGCCCCCTTGTTTACCGTACCAAGAATCATAACCAGTAAAAGCAGCACAATTGTAACGCCATATAGAGCCCAGTAAAATTTAAACAACAGTTTATAACTTAATAGTGCAAAAAATATCAGTGCAAGAAGACCAAGAATCATACCAATAATTTGCCTAAATTGGTAATTTTCCCCTTCTGTTGCACTTCCAATGGTAAAAATACCAATTAGGGTAATTGCAAAAACATAGACAATCAATCTAAAATTTAAATTCGATAGTTTATAATCTTTTATTGAATCACGTATTTTTTTAAACATTAAACCTTAACCTCTTTTATTGGTATGCTTGCCATCAGGCAAGGACCCGAATCCTGTTGTATTTCAACAATACAATTGTCTTTATCAATATCTATGTACTTCGATATTACTTTTATAATATCTTTTTTGATTGCTTCCGTAGTATTCGGATTGCATCCGATTCTATCAGTTACAAGTAAAATCTGTAATCTTTCTCTGGCAATTTTCCCGGAGCGTTTTTTATAAAAATATTTTTTAAAAATCATTTTGATGCCCCCCTACTAAAAATGTTTTTGAAAAAAAGAAACGAAAATCTGTTTTCATAGTTATCATTCGTTATTTTTTCACCATTTAGCTTTCTTGCGATATTTGTAATCGCTTTTCCGATAGATGTGTTTTTATCAACAATTGCCTCTCCTCGATTGGTTGCAATAACTACATTAACATCATCATTAAGGCATCCTATTATTTCGGTTCCCAAAATTTCATACACGTCATTGCCGGACATCATGTCTCCCCGGCGAATCAATTCCGGCCGTAATTTGTTTACAAGCAGGTATATTGGATTAATTCCATCTTTTTCCAGTAAACCGATAATCCTGTCAGCATCTCTTATGGCAGAAACTTCAGGCATTGTCACAACAATGGCAGTCGTTGCTCCGGCAATGGCATTTCGAAATCCCTGTTCGATACCCGCCGGACAATCAATGAGAACATAATCAAACTGTTCCTTCAAGGTGTTTGTCAGTTCAATCATTTGCTGTGGATTTATGGCATCTTTATCTTTAGACTGTGCACTTGGCAGCAAATAAAGATTGCTATGCTTTCTGTCTTTAATAATCGCCTGCTTTAATCTGCAATTTCCCTCAATCACATCTACGATATTATACACGATATGATTTTCCAGCCCCATAACCACATCCAGATTTCTCAAGCCGATATCTGTATCAATCGCAATTACCCTTTTCCCAAGTTTTGATAATGCTATGCTTAAATTTGCGGTTATGGTCGTTTTTCCTACGCCGCCTTTTCCGGAAGTCACTACTATTACTTCTCCCATTTTTCCCTCCTAAAATATGATAGATATAGTTATCTTTTGTATTTTATTCAGAAACTGTGGGATTATCTTTTATGAACATATTTCATACCACACGATATTCTAAACAATCACTTCCGTACATTAATCATGTATAACGCTGCTTATGCTTTCCTGTTGAACCTCTTTATTAATATCTTTATCTGTGATTTCGCCATAATAATACTGTATCACATTTTTGGCCAACTCCGCAGAATCATGTGACGAATTTCCAAAAGGAATCACTGCCGTAACAGTAATTTCAGGATTATTGTAAGGCGCATAAGCCACAAACAACGAATGTGAATTTCTTCTTGTGTTTTCCTGTGCCGTACCTGATTTTCCGGCAATACTGATATCGGTATCTTTAAAATAGTCATCAACAGTTCCCTCTGTGATAACCTGACGCATTCCTTGGTGAATCGCATCCCATGTACTGTCAGACGCTTCTGCTGTATTTGTCAATTCAGCTTCGTTCTTATATACCGGATTTCCTTCACTGGAAGTTACTTTCCTGATTAATGTCAAGGCATAGTTATCTCCGCCGTTTGCTATGGTGGAAAGATATCTGGCAATCTGAACAGGTGTATATGCATTACTGCCCTGCCCGATAGCTGAATGAACTGCACTTTCTGTTGAAAAATTCGGCTCTCTTTCTGCGATTTCGACACCGGATAACATGTCCAGCCCCAATGATTTTGCATACTTTTCAATTCTGCTTAAGCCGTATGCACTATCATAAGTCCCATCGTCGGTTGTTCCGAGCCGGTATCCCATTTCGTAGAAGAAATAGTTACAGGACTGTGCGATTGCACTCATAACATTGATTGTTCCATGGGTTACATGTGCATCCGTGTATATCCAACATCTTGGCGATGGTGTTA
>CALWNA010000182.1 GCA_944382505.1 uncultured Lachnospiraceae bacterium | reverse complement strand
GTCTGAATTAATTCCTGATGAATGGCTTTTAAATCATTTTCGCTGGATGCCATGTCGATGGAAACCATGATAGATTCCAAATAATCAATAGAATCTTTTGTTGTTTTTATAATATCAATTAAAGCCTCCTGAGTCCGCTTCAGTTTGGCGTATTTATCAAAAAATTTCTTGGCATTTTCTATTGGAGAAATGGTATCATCCAGTGTTATTTTCACCGGCTTTCCGGTATAGAAGTCCTCAGTTTCGAATATTTTAGTTCCGGGCTCGATGGAATAACCATATGTTGTCAGAAGTTCTCCGTAAACTCTGTATTTATCTTTTTTTTCAGTATCTTTCATTTGTTTTATCTGAATATCATACTTTTTCCTGTCACGCTCTAATGCATTTGAGACAATTTTTCGCAGATTTGCAGATTTTTGTCGCATTCGCGTATACAAGTTTTTCTTTGCGTAATATTCTTCCAAAAGAAGGCTCATGCTTTCGTAGCAGGAAGAAGAACAATCGGAATAAGTTGACAGTGTAACGGCACTGAATTCCTCAGGCTTTCCGTCTTTTTCATATATTACCGGTGAAAAATCCCCATTTGAAATTTTATTTATAAGCTGATAAAAACTCATCCAGATAAGATTTGCATCACCATGGGAAAAAGTGTTGGCGGGCTGTGAGGAATCCAATTTATTTTCATAGCATATATTCTCGGAAATTACCGGACTTATGCCGGTATATGATGTATAAATGGCACGAGACAGTGGCATCGGCTTCGAAAAAACAGTGGAAAAAAATTCGTCTTTTGTAGTTTGCATAGGATTAAGTTTCTGCATGGTATCCGGAATAAAATACGGTTTTCCCGGAAGCACCTGTCTTACAGAGCTCATTATGGAAGTAACGTGTTTGATGCTGTCAATAATCATATTATTATCGTCAGTAAATATAATATTGCTGTGTTTTCCCATAAGCTCAACAATTAAATGTTTTGTTTTCACATCGCCAAGTTCATCCAGATGCTGAATTTCAAAATCTATAATTCGTTCCAGACCGGGCTGTGTAATGTTTATAATGCGCCCATTATTTATATGTTTTCTTAAAAGCATACAAAAATTGGGAGCGGTCATAGGACTTGATTTGTTTGTTTCCGTAAAATATATGAGAGGAAGGCTTGCATTGGCACTGATAAGCATGCGGTACTGGGTTTTGTTTGCTTTCAATGTCAGGATAAGTTCATCCGGTTCCGGCTGTGCGATTTTATATATTCTTCCCTCGGATAATTTTTCATTAAATTCTGCAACAAGCGCTGCAATCGTAACTCCGTCAAAAGCCATATTATACTCCTTATTTTTATCTGATAAATTATTGTAGTATGATTTCTTTGTTAAGTCAATCTTGACGGTATGCATTCTATGAATTATAATAAAGTGAATTATGGGTTTACCCGGAAAAAGGTGATAGAATGCTTAAAAGTATGACGGGATTTGGCAGATTTGAAACATCTCAGGGAGACAGAAAAGTTACTGTCGAGATAAAATCTGTGAATCATAGATATCTGGAGCTCGGTATAAAATTGCCAAAGAAATTAAATTTTCTTGAAGGTAATATTCGAAATGAACTCAAGAAATATGTCGAGAGAGGAAAAGTCGACGTGTTTATTTCCTATGAAAATCTCGGTGTTGGAAATGAATGTATCAGATATAACGCTGTTCTCGCAAGGGAATATTTTGAGTGTTATTCCAAAATCAGTCGGGAATTGGGAATCGACAATGACATAAAAGCAAGTCATATTATGAAAAGTCCTGATGTGATAACCATTGAGAGTGAAGAAGATGATGAGGAAGCGATTACCTCTCTTGTTCTTCAGGCTATTGATGGTGCAGCGGAAAAGTTGGTAGAAACAAGAGTTTTAGAAGGTGAACATCTGAGAGAAGATTTGGTCAATAAATTAAATGGGATGATAACCAACGTTGCTTTTATCACAGAAAAATCACCGGAAATTATTTCTGAGTACAAAGAAAAGATTACAACAAAAATTAATGAATTGCTGGAGGACGCACAGATTGATGAGGCGAGAATCGCCCAGGAAGTAACTATTTTTGCTGATAAGGTTTGTGTGGATGAAGAATTGGTAAGGCTGGACAGCCATATCAAGGCAATGAAAGAAGCACTGATGAACGGTGGAACGATTGGAAGAAGGCTGGATTTTATTGCACAGGAAATGAACAGAGAAGCAAATACGATTTTATCAAAAACATCGGATGCTGAAATTTCCGACAAAGCAATTGCGTTAAAGACAGATATTGAAAAAGTCAGAGAACAGATTCAGAATATAGAGTAGGATTATGAAAAGAGGAAATTTACTTATTATTTCAGGTTTTTCAGGCGTGGGAAAAGGAACGGTTGTAAAATACCTTTTAAATAATTATTCAAATTACAGGGTGTCCGTATCCGCCACAACGCGAAAACCGAGAGATGGTGAAAAAAATGAAATAAATTATTTCTTTTTGACGGAAAATGAGTTTCAGGAGATGATTTCCAAAGGAGAACTTTTGGAATATGCAAATTATGTAGGAAATTATTATGGAACGCCAAAAAGATTTGTGGAAAAGAATCTCGATGAAGGAACGAATGTGATTTTAGAAATAGAAATCCAGGGAGCGCTTCAGGTAAAAGAAAAAATGCCGGAAGCAAAAATGATTTTCATATTGCCCCCTGACGGCGATGCTTTAAAAAGCCGGCTCGTTGGAAGAAAGACTGAGACAGAAGACGTGATTCGCAAGAGGCTTGAGAGGGCTGCGGAGGAAACAGAATTTCTTGGACAATA
>CALWNA010000181.1 GCA_944382505.1 uncultured Lachnospiraceae bacterium | reverse complement strand
ATCTCTGATGATTCTCTGTAGTATGTTCATAAGATTATTATGCGGGAAAAGAAACAAAAAGAAAACCCCAAGATCCCCTCAAGATTGAGGGGCAGGGGTGTTGAAGTGTCGAAGACACTTTTTTATATTATAAGAAGTTCTTTTGAATTTCTTATGATATAATAAACAAGATAATTCTAAAGATATGTCAGATACATTATTTATGGCAAAAAATAAAGAAAAAAACACTTTTAAAATTCTGTAATTAGAGTATGATATATTTTAGCGGTAAATAAATAAAATGCGCAAATCTGTATATTTGAATATCAGAATGAAATCAGGAAGAGAGGTTTTTATGAAGAAGGATTTTTGGCGAGAATATTTTTCAATTCCTAATTTGATGGGATATTTCAGGATTGCTTTAGTTGTTGTGTATATGGTGTTTTTTTATAATTCACTAAACGGCGGTTTATATTGGCCGGTAATTGCAACAATTGTATTATCCGGGATAACAGATTTTTTTGACGGAAAAATAGCAAGAAAGTTTGATATGGTAACAGAATGGGGGAAAATGTTGGACCCGATAGCGGATAAAATAACAATCGGAGCGATTATACTAAGCCTTTCTTTCAAATATAAAATTGTAATTGCCATGGTTATTTTTTATATTATTAAAGAGGGTTTTATGGGGATTGCCGGATTGTATTCCATAAAAAAAGGACACAAGATAGAGGGGGCAATGTGGTACGGGAAAGTTTGTACTTTTTCCACATATGTAATATTAATTGTCCTGTTATTGTTCCCGGATATGCCGGGAAGGATTGTGGATATCTTAATCATCGTTAATATGGTGATAATGGCATTTACATTGGTCAGTTATGTGTTTTATTATGAGAAGTTATTGAGGGGAAAGGAAAAATTGTCCTCGGACACATATTAATGCAAAAAAATTACAGGTAAAACCGGAAAAAAAGATTCATAGGTAAAACTTGACAAAAAACAATCGGTGTTATAAACTAACAAGGCAGCGTGATTGAAAGAGGTAGTCAAAAGCGCCCAGTTAGCTCAGTTGGTAGAGCAGAGGACTGAAAATCCTCGTGTCTCTGGTTCGATTCCGGAACTGGGCATTCAATACCGTGCGGGTGTAGTTCAGTGGTAGAACACCAGCCTTCCAAGCTGGATATGTGGGTTCGATTCCCATCACCCGCTTTTTTTATGCAATAAAATCTCAACTTATCGTCGTAGTATTATTACTGTATTGTAATCGGATGAACCAATTCCTATAGGATTGTTTTTTGTGGTGTATAGAAATCTGTTCCTGAAATGCTTAAAATTTCGAAAACCTTTTCTCATTTCTTTCAAATCTTTGACTTTTCTGTTTAATGATTCAATGGGACCATTGGATTCCCAGCATTCCGCTCATTAAACTGAACATACATCTCTTTTAAATGTCTCAATGTTTCAAGACGTGAATCGGGTCCAAATAAATCAGCCTCATAATCATATGCGTTCATCATACAGTGAAAATGAGTTATGGAGAAAACGATAAGTTGCTGGGAAGTAAAATGGTTGCAAGGGCAGAGGAAATAGAATTTAATAAAGAAATAGATGGAAAAAGGTAATAGAATAGTGTTTAAGCGATAAATTGACATGAAAATGTTTTTAGTATACACTCGCTAACATATCATAACAGGAGAACATATATGAAAAAAAGAGGTTTATTAATAGGTTTTATTGTTATATGTGTTATTGCATTGATTATAATATTTTATTTTCGGATATCTAAGACAAATGTTTTACATATTTCTCGAGAAGATGTAAACCGTATCTATATCGTTGATGGAAATACTGGAAATATTACAGATATTGATGAGGATTATTTTGATGAGATATATGAGAAATTAGACAATTTGAAATTAAGTAATAAAACGAAGGTAGACAGTACAGGTTGGAACAAAAAAATAGTAATATGTGATGATAATAACACGGATGAGTTAGTTATTAATACATCCACAAAAGTGATAGTGTCTGGATACTTTTATGAAATAGATTCAAAACAGGGAGAAGAAATACTGAATATTATTAACAATCTTTCAGAATAAAATGGAAAAAGAGAATATCATAATGAAAATATTCCCAATATTATTAGTAGTTTTATATGCATTTCCATATGGAAATCTGTTCCTGAAATGCTCAAAATTTCAATACCTTTTTTGTTTATATATCAACCCCCGGAAAAGACATATTTTAAAAATTTGGATTACCATTTAAATTCCGGGGGTTATAATTTTTCGCTGCATTTTTTGCTTTATTTTTTCTGATATACGTGGACATATTCGATTTCAAATTCAAAGGGTAAATCCTCATCTTTGACAGGCCCCCCAAGACCGCCGCCCACTGCGGTATTTATGATAAGATGAAAAGGCTTATCAAAAGGCCAGGAATCATATCCCTGATCTTCCGGATCATCTGTCCTGTTATATCGACAATAGCTTACCCCATCCACAAAATATTCAAAATAGTCTGGAGTCCATTCCATAGAATAGTTATGAAAATCTTCTGAAAAGTCTATATCAAAATCAATTACCGTTGTATAAGGTACTGTGTCGCTGCGCTGGTGATTGTGTCTTGCAGAATGAAGGCTAAATAACAGCGATTTAGGGCGACGCCCCAGATGTTCTACCATGTCTATTTCTCCGCAGTTTGGCCAACGTTCTTCCAGGGGCGGTTTTGGAAACAGTTTCCAGTCTTTTTCTGTAAAATTTTTAAAATCAGGGCGACCGTCGGAGCGCACCGGAACACCGTCGGGAATGGGACGTTTCTTTTTATAGGGCATAAACCAGATGGCAGGCCAGGAACCCACACCGCCCGGAAATTTTGCACGAATATCAAAATAACCATATTGCCAGTGGGCTTTTCCACGCGTAGTAATTTTTGTGGAAGTATATTCCCGCTCTCCATCCTGCTCTTTCATGGAACGAATGGTCAATTTACCATTCTTTACAAATACATTGCCGGGACGGTCAGTGTATGCTTGAAGTTCTCTGTTTGGCCATTGAAAATTTCCGGTCTCAAATGACCACTTATCGGGATCCGGTTTTCCCTCATAATTGAAATCGTCGCTCCATACCAGTTTATAATCTTTTAAATCCATAAAATCTCCGTTCCGCCGCCTTTTATCGGCGGCATAACATAAATCATAGTGAAAGTTTGCTCTCACATAAGTATTTTAAGGTAAATATATTTTGAATTTTAACACATAAATACAGGATTTCAATATATGTTTTGACAATTCAGAAAGATTGAATTATTGTTGTTATATGTAGAATGTTCGGAGGATGAAAAATGCGAATTTTACTGGTGGCAATCAATGCAAAATATATACATTCCAACCTGGCTGTTTACAGTCTGAAAGCATATGCGGAAAAATATGGCGCGAATGACCATAAAATCGATATTGCGGAGTATACCATAAATTGGTTTCCGGAAGAAATCATCAGAGATATTTATGAGAAAAATCCGGATGTCATCGGATTTTCATGTTATATATGGAATATTTCTATTGTGAAAGAAATAATTTCCGACTATAAAAAGATATCTCCCGGGACAAAAATATGGGTGGGAGGCCCGGAAGTCTCTTATAATATGGAACAGGTTCTTTTGGAAAATCCGGGTATTGATTATGTGATGTATGGTGAAGGCGAAAAAATTTTTGGAAATGTAATGAATGCTTATGGCAGTGCAAAGGATATTGGAGAGACAGAGTTAGAAAAGATAAAAGGAATTGCCTTTCGAAAAAGTGGAAAAGTCATCGTTACATCGCCGGAAAGCCTTGTCAATTTGTCAGATATTCCTTTTGTCTATAAAGATATGAAAAAATTTGAAAATCGAATCATCTATTATGAGTCCAGTCGCGGATGCCCTTTTTCGTGCAGTTACTGTCTGTCTTCCGTGGATAAAAAGCTTCGGTTCAGAGATGTGGATATGGTAAAGCGGGAATTAAAATTTTTTATAGAACATCGCACGGCTCAGGTAAAGTTTGTCGACAGGACTTTTAACTGTCGGCACGACTATGCAATGGACATTTGGAAATTTATTCGGGATAACGATAATGGGATTACAAACTTTCATTTTGAAATCGCAGCGGATTTAATGACACCGGATGAGATTGAATTGATAAAAACCATGCGGCCGGGATTGATACAGTTGGAAATCGGCGTGCAGTCTGTCAATGAAAAAACACTGGAGGCCATTTGCCGGAAAACAGATATATCAAAAATAGCGGAGGTATCATTTCAATTAGGACAGACAGGGAATGTTCACCGTCATCTTGATTTAATAGCAGGGCTTCCCTATGAAAATTATGCCAGCTTTGCAAACTCATTTAATCGGGTTTATGACATGAATCCGGATCTGCTTCAACTGGGATTTCTGAAAGTGCTTCACGGTTCCGTGATGAAGGAAAAAGCACAGGATTTTGGGATTATTTACAGTGGCAGACCACCCTATGAAGTCCTTTCAACAAGATGGTTAAGCTTTGATGAAATTTTAAAATTAAAGTCTGTGGAAAATGTAGTAGAAATATATTACAACAGTTTGCAGTTTGTAAATACAATCACAAAACTGGCAAAATGCTTTGACTCAGCTTTTCAGATGTATGAAAAGCTGGGGGAATATTATAAAAAATGCAGTGCTGACGGCGCAAAACATTCCAGAGTGACGCGGTATGTACTGCTTTTGAACTTTATTTCTGACTGGAAGATATATACTGCAAAGATTGACATGAAGAAATGGAGAGAACTTTTGACGTTGGACTACTATCTCAGGGAAAATGCAAAAAACAGACCTGAGTTTTCGGCAGATATCTCAGAAGATAAAAGTCGGATAAGAGATTTTTACAAGTCAGATAAAGTCAGGGAGATCTTGCCGGATTATTCGGACTATGACAGCAGACAAATTGAGAAAATGACCCATGTGGAAGTTTTTGGCATTGACAGTGGACAAAAAACATATATATTATTTGATTATAATAACAGAAATCCACTGAACAGACAGGCAAGAATCATAAATATTACAGAATGGATAAAGGATGAATTAAGTGATAAGGGATTATGTAAGCGTTGATATAGAAACCACAGGTATCAACGCAAAATGGGACAAAATAATTGAAATCGGGGCAGTAAAGGTAAGAGACGGAGCGGTTGTAGAAACTTTTTCGGAGCTGATTAATCCGGGTGTTCGTGTATCTTCTTTTATTACGGGACTGACAGGAATTGACAATGATATGCTAAAGGGCAAGCCGTTAATAGAGGAAGTTCTTCCGGAATTTGTAGCATTTGCAAGAGACGACTTTCTTTTGGGACATAATATTATGTTTGACTATGGTTTTCTGAAACAAAATGCAGTGAATATCAATCTTGAATTTGATAAATCCGGAATGGATACTTTAAAAATCGCAAGAAAAACATTGGCGGGCCTCGAAAGCAGAGGATTAGAATATTTATGCAATTACTATGGCATAAAAGAGGAGCAGCACCATAGGGCTTTTAATGATGCCAATGTCACATCACAGTTATATCTGATACTGATGGGGAAATATGGAGATAGTTTTCCGGGGCTTTTTGAGCCCAGACAGCTTACTTATACTGTTAAAAAATTACAGCCCATAACGGATAAACAGAAGAAGTATTTGACAGATTTAATGAAGCGGCATAATATTTTGCCTGATTTTGACATTAATCTGTTGTCAAAAAATGAAGCTTCGAAAAAAATAGACAAAATTCTATCGGAAAACGGTAAAATTTTTGACTAGGACATTTTTCATTGTTATGATATACTGGGTTATAAATACTGGGAAAATACACATTATTACAAAAAAAATGAGAGTTTTGCATTATTAAAGGAGATATGAGATGAACTTTTTTTACAATAAGAAAAATCAGAAAATTATCGCATCAACCATAGCAATCGTACTGGTTGTTGCATTAGTAGTTACTACAGTATTAAGTTTTGGATGACGGATACGATTTAGGAGGCATGTTATGAAGGGGATTAGAAAAGCGGCTATATTGAGTCTGTGTATTACATTTATAAGTATTACATATGCGTCAACTGCTTCAGGAGAAACAGAAGAAAAAATAAAAGAAGGAGTTTATATTGATTCCGTAAATGTCAGTGACATGACATATGACGAGGCGAAAGCTGCCGTAGAAGAAGTGGTAGAAGAAAAAGCCGGTGTCAAGGTAAGCATTCAAATAAATGATGACCAAGTAGATACAACGCTGAAATCGCTGGGTTACAAATGGGCGAATGAATCTGTTGTACAGGAAGCGGTCGAAATAGGAAAGTCAGGAAATATTATTAAGAGATATAAAGATGATCTTGACTTGAAACAGGAAGGTATGAAGTATGAACTCGATATGGAAATCGATCAGGAAACATTAAAGAAGAAATTAAATAAAATATGTGAGCCATACAATGTAGAAGCAAAGAATGCTTCTCTGAAAGCTACCGGATCCGGATTTCGGATTATAGCTGAGAAAGAAGGATGCGAAGTGGATGGTGACGTCTCATCAGAAGAACTATACAAATACATCACAGAAAGCTGGGATGGGGT
Source organism: uncultured Lachnospiraceae bacterium (assembly GCA_944382505.1). Taxonomy (GTDB): domain Bacteria; phylum Bacillota; class Clostridia; order Lachnospirales; family Lachnospiraceae; genus Eubacterium_G. Next base: position 12,076 of record CALWNA010000181.1, on the reverse strand, counting down.
GTCGGATATTCAATTCACGGCGTCAACAAAGATTACACAGCCGGAATATACAACGGAAGACTGCGAAAAAGTGTCGAATACACCGATGGGAAGCTTTTATACGAATTTTTCCGTTGGTTCCTCTTACAGCAACAGAAATATGAATATTCAAAATGGGACAGAAAAAATCGATGGCACTGTTCTTTATCCGGGGGAACAGTATTCCTGTAATGAACATCTGGCTCCTTGGACAGAAGATAACGGATGGTATCCGGCAGGAACCTTTGTCGGAGGCGGTATAGAAGACAGTCTGGGGGGAGGTATCTGTCAGGTTTCAAGTACGTTGTATAATGCGTTATTGGATGCCGAAATCAAAGTGGTGGAAAGATATTCTCATTCTATGGCGGTATCCTATGTTGATCTGGCGGCGGATGCAGCTCTTGCCGGAGATTATAAGGATTTGGTGTTTGAAAATGATACAGATGCACCTATTTATGTGCAGGGAATATACACAGAGGGAAGAGTTACCTTTAATATCTATGGACATGACACAAGAGATGCAGGTCATTCGGTAGAATATATCAGCAAAACAACAAAAGAGATTCCGATTAAGACTGAGGTTACAAAAGATTCCTCAAAACCGAAAGGATACAGGGTGACGGAATCTAACGGTCAGAAAGGATATGTGGCGGAACTCTGGAAGGTCACATATGAAGATGGTGTAGAGGTTGATAGAATACTTCTTCATACAAGTACATATGCAATGTCTCCGAAAAAAGTAGTTCAGGGAACTGCTTCAACAAGTAAGAATACAGATGCAGGAGACAATGAGACAACAAAATCTTCCAACGAAAAAACAACAAAAGCTTCTGACGAAAAAACAACAAAGAAAGCAAAGAAAAGTTCCGAATAATAAGTCAAGGTGGAAAGTTATGAGCACAGGAAAAGTTTCTGAAATAACTTATAAGCGTTCAGTTTTGAAACATTTAACTTTAAAAACAGAAGGAACCTGTGCCGGAATAGATGCTGCGCCTATATTATTAGAAGACGTTACGTTTGTAATGTCTTCTAATTGTATATTAAAATGGTTTCATGAATGTGAAGCGTATTATATACAGAAAACAATGAATTGTGTTTATGAAAAAGGCGGAGTTCCAAAGTATGTGCAACTGGAGATAAACGTTCCGGAGAATTTTGAGGAAAAACTTCTTGGGAAAATAATAAAAAGATTTAGTGAAGCGGCAGAGAAGAGAGACCTTGTTATTTGTCAGTGCCGTGTTTACGCAGGACAGGTGGAAAAAACTGTCGCCCACGTTACCGTTGTTGGCACCGCAAAGTGTCATTTGACAAAAAATAATATCGCACCGGGTATGGATGTGGTGATGGCAGGCTCGGTGGCGGTGGGGGGAACAGCCATACTGGCAGAAAAATATAAGGACAAGTTATCAGAAAAATTTACAAATTCCTTTGTGGCGGATTGTATAAAACTTATGGATTTTATCAGTGTGGAAAAGATTGCAAAAACTGCGATTGAATATGGAGCAGTTTCAATGCATAACATATCTGACGGTGGAACCTTTGGCGCAATATGGGAACTGGCATCATCCGCAGAACTGGGAATAACGGTGAATATACCGGATATTCCGGTGTGGCAACAGGTGATAGAGGTGGCGGAAGTTCTGGATATTAATCCGTATCTTTTGGAAGGCACCGGCTCTATGTTGGTTGTGTGTCGTAAAGGCAGCGAGATGGTGGAAAAACTGAATGAAGAAGGGATCATTGCAGGTGTGATCGGAACAATTACCGATAGCAATGACCGCATTGCCTTGCATGGAGATGAAACAAGATATCTGGAACCGCCGAGAGGAGATGAATTATATAAGTTCATTTAGTGTTCAAAGAGACATAAATAAAATAAATTTATTGAAGAAGGAGATTGGCAATGAGAGAAGAAATTTTACGTTTGATTGAAAACAATAGCAGAATTGATCTGCACGAAGCGGCGATTTTACTGGGAGCAGAGGAGGCGGAAGTTGCCAATGCTATCGCGGATATGGAGAAAGAAAAGGTAATCTGCGGATATTATACTTTAATAGATTGGGATAAGACGAATGAGGAGAGAGTTACGGCCTTGATAGAGGTTCGTGTTACGCCACAGAGAGGAAGCGGCTTTGACGATATAGCAGAGCGCATCATGAAATATGACGAAGTAAAAGCTGTATATCTTATGTCAGGTGGATTTGATTTTACGGTCATTATTGAAGAAAAAACAATGAAAGAGATTGCACAGTTTGTAACCAGTAAACTTTCCACTTTAGATTCCATATTAAATACGGCAACGCATTTTGTACTGAAAAAATATAAAGATTACGGAACCATTTTATCAGAAAAAGAAGAAAGGATTTTAGTGACGCCATAATGAGAGACCCATTATCAAATATAGCAAAAGAAATGAAACCTTCGGGTATCAGAAAGTTCTTTGATATTGTAAGTGAAATGAAAGATGCAATTTCCTTAGGCGTGGGAGAACCTGATTTCGATACTCCGTGGCATATCAGAGAGGAAGGCATATATAGCCTTGAGAGAGGTCGTACTTTCTACACCTCGAATGCAGGACTGAAAGAATTAAAAATCGAAGTCTGCAAATATTTAAAGAGAAAACTGAATTTGGGTTATAATTATAATACAGATGTTATGATAACCGTGGGAGGAAGCGAGGCAATTGATATTGCAATGCGCGCCATGCTGGATCCGGGAGATGAGGTTTTAATTCCACAGCCAAGTTATGTCTCCTATGTGCCCTGTGCAGAATTGGCCCATGCGGTTCCGGTCATTATTGAATTAAAGGAAGAAAATCAGTTTCGGCTGACAAAAGAAGAACTTTTGGAAAAAATAACGGACAAGACGAAATTGTTAATTTTGCCTTTCCCGAATAATCCGACAGGAGCAATACTCGAACAAGAAGATTTGGAGGATATTGCCCGGGTCTGCATAGAACATGACATATTTGTTCTTTCCGATGAAATATATTCAGAACTTACATATAAAGGAGAACATATATCTATTGCATGTATTCCGGGAATGAAAGAAAGAACAGTATTGATTAACGGATTTTCAAAAGCTTATGCAATGACCGGATGGCGGCTTGGTTATGCGGCCGCTCCTGCAATTATCATGGAACAGATGATAAAAATCCATCAATTTGCCATTATGTGTGCGCCTACTACCAGTCAGTATGCGGCAGTTGAGGCGTTAAAGAATGGTGACAAAGATGTAAAAAAAATGAGGGAATCCTATAATCAGAGAAGAAGATATGTAGTCCATGAACTCAGAGATATGGGGATGGACTGTTTTGAACCATTCGGCGCGTTTTATGTTTTTCCGAGTATTAAGAAGTTTGGAATGACGTCAGAAGAGTTTGCCAACAGATTGTTGGAAGAAGAAAAGGTCGCAGTTGTTCCGGGAACGGCTTTCGGGGATTGCGGAGAAGGCTTTTTGAGAATTTCTTACGCTTATTCGTTGGAAGACTTAAAAATTGCACTTGGAAGAGTAAGAAAATTTGTTGGAAAACTGGAAGAAAAGGCATAGATCTGTCTTTGGATGAGATGATGTCTATGGAACAGAGAAAAGAGAGCGTGATGACATGAATATTGTACTTTTAGAACCGGAGATTCCTCAGAATACCGGAAATATCGGGAGAACCTGTTGTGCTACGGGGACAAAACTGCATCTGATTGAACCCATGGGATTTCGTATCAATGAAAAAAATCTGAGAAGAGCCGGCATGGATTATTGGAAGGATTTGGATGTGACCATTTACGACAGTTTACCGGATTTTATGAAAAAAAATCCCGGTGTGAAAATCTGGATGGCTACAACGAAAGCACCAAAAAGATATACGGATGTTTCATTTTGCCCGGACGATTATATAATGTTTGGAAAAGAAAGCGCCGGTATTCCGGAGGAACTCCTTGTACAAAATCGGGAGAACTGTATTCGCATTCCGATGAATCCGGAGATTCGTTCACTAAATCTGGCAAATTCTGTTGCCATAGTTCTTTATGAAGCACTGCGGCAAAATGATTTTGCGGGAATGCAGATGGAGGGACATCTGCACAGGTTAGAATGGAGAAGCCCGGAAGGTAATTGCTGATTATACGAAAAATGTAAAGAATCACATTGTTATTTCTATAATAATGTGATTTTTTTTCGGTTTATTTTCAACAGTCCTTCGTCTCTCATCTTGCCAAGTTCCCTGCTCATGGCACTGCGGTCCACAGAAATATAGTCCGCCAGCGCGCTCATTGTAAAGGGCAGCTCGAAAGTTTTGCTGCCATACTTTGCAGACAATATTTCGAAGTAGCTGTTCAGACGTTCACGGATGGAGCGCTGGCTGAGAACTTCAAGGTGTTCACAAATATTTTGGGTCTTGTCCGAAATCATGCAAAGAACATTGTGAACAAGCTGACTGTGATGCGCACATGCTCTGGAGCATCTTTTTATGATTTGGTCATAGTCTATAAATTGAATAGTGCATCTTTCAGTTGCTTCCACGGCAATATTTTCTCTGCCGGCATAAAAATAAAATAGTTGCCCGAAAATGTCTCCTTCATTTAAATTTTCCAGAATCGTCTGCGAACCATTTGAGAGGTAGTGAATCACCTGGGCTTTTCCACTTTCAAGGATTCCGATCCCTTTATCCGTTTCATCAAAATAGCATATAATTTCTCCTGCATTATATGATTTTGTGTACATATGAAAGCAGTTCATCATTTCGGATTGATTTTCTTCGCTGATATTATAAAATAAATTTTTTTTACATATATTCATTTGCACATCCTCCTTCATTTAGAATATCATAACAAAAATATTACACTGTTGCAAATGCAACAGAATTTTAAACTCTGAGAGGATATAATTAAAATGCAATGAAAGAGATATTTATTTTTGCACTTTATTTAGTGAAAAAGGTTTATTTTTTTTATTAAATTTCTTCTGTCTTGACGTTGCAAAACAAAAGATAAAGTGATATATTAATCACAGTTAGTAAAAATGACGTTTTATGTGTGTTACTGCGTCTTTTTGCCGCAGAGTACATATAACGTTTCTACATAAACTGACAATAAATTCATGGAGGTATGCAATCATGGATGTTATAACATGTATTAAGACAAGAAGAAGCGTAAGAAAGTTTAAGCCGGAACCGATTTCCAGGGAAATTGTTGAAGATTTAGTGCTGACAGCTTCCTATGCGCCTTCATGGAAAAATACTCAGACTACCCGTTATATTGCTATAACAAATCCGGAAATTAGAAATCGTATTTCCAGGGAATGCTGTGGCGAACATAATCAGGAGATAATTGACGGGGCGCCGATGCTTATTGCTACATTGACAGTGGATAAGCGTTCAGGTTTTGAGAGAGATGGCAGTTACACTACCGTCCGCAAGGATAACTGGCAGGCTTTTGACAATGGAATTGCGACACAGACGCTTTGTCTGGCAGCCAATGAAAAAGGTCTCGGAACAGTAATTATGGGAATGTATGACATTGACAAGGCAGCAGAAATCATTCAGGTTCCTGAAGGACAGTTGCTTATGGCGCTGGTGGCCATAGGATATCCTGACGAAGAACCGGCAGTGCCGAAGAAAAAGACTGTCGAAGATTTGCTGAAGTTTTGTTAGTCATCACTATATATTTGCTTTACATTTATTTTTAGGAGGAAAAAGAAAATGAGAGAAGAATGGACAGGATTTAACAGTGGCGATTGGGAAAAAGAAGTCAACGTCAGAGATTTTATCCAGAAAAACTACACACCATACGATGGTGATGCAAGTTTTTTAGCAGGCCCAACCCAGGCAACAACAGATTTATGGAATCAGGTGCTTGACCTTCAGAAGAAGGAAAGAGAAGCAGGCGGTGTTCTTGATATGGACACAAAAGTTGTGTCTACAATTACATCACATGGTCCGGGTTATCTTGATAAAGACAAAGAGACAATTGTTGGTTTCCAGACAGATAAGCCTTTTAAGAGAGGACTTCAGGTTAACGGTGGTATCCGTATGGCAATAAAGGCGTGCTCAGATAATGGTTACGAAGTAGATCCTGAGGTTGTTGATTTCTATACAAATTACAGAAAGACACATAACGCAGGTGTTTTCGATGCTTATACACCGGAAATCAGAACATGCAGATCAAATCATATTGTAACAGGTCTTCCGGATGCTTACGGACGTGGACGTATTATTGGTGATTACAGAAGAGTTGCTTTGTACGGTATTGACACACTTATCGTTGATAAGGAAGCGCAGAAGGCAGCTACACCTACTGAAATGAGACCTGACGTAATCCGTGACAGAGAAGAATACTCTGAACAGATCAGAGCACTTAAGGAATTAAAAGAATTAGGAAAGATTTATGGATTTGATCTTTCAAGACCTGCCCAGAACGTACAGGAAGCTATTCAGTGGATGTACTTCGCATATTTAGCAGCAGTTAAGGAACAGAACGGTGCTGCAATGTCACTTGGACGTACATCAACATTTATTGATATTTATGCTGAAAGAGATTTGGCAAACGGAACATTTACGGAAGAACAGATTCAGGAATTTATCGATCACTTCATTATGAAGTTAAGATGTGTTAAGTTCGCAAGAACACCTGAATACAATCAGATTTTTGCCGGCGACCCGGTTTGGGTTACAGAATCTATCGGTGGTGTTGGTATTGACGGACGTCACATGGTTACAAAGATGTCATTCAGATATCTTCATACATTGGAGAACTTAGGTGCGGCTCCGGAACCAAACTTAACAGTTCTTTGGTCAACAAGACTTCCTGAAAACTTCAAGAAGTACTGTGCTAAGCTTTCTATCGAATACTCATCAATGCAGTATGAGAATGATGATTTGATGAGAGTTGAAAATGGCGATGACTATGGTATCGCATGCTGCGTATCTTCCATGAGAATCGGTAAAGAAATGCAGTTCTTTGGCGCAAGAGCAAACCTTGCAAAATGCTTACTTTACGCTATCAATGGTGGTGTGGATGAAAAGACAAAAGTTCAGGTAGGACCAAAGTACAGACCAATCACATCAGAATATCTTGATTATGATGAAGTAATGGAAAGATTTGAAGATATGATGAAATGGTTAGCAGGAGTATACGTAAATGCTCTGAATATCATTCACTATATGCATGATAAATATTCATATGAAAGACTTCAGATGGCTTTACATGATGCACATGTTAAGAGATGGTTTGCAACAGGTATTGCAGGACTTTCCATTGTTGCTGACTCACTTTCAGCAATTAAGTATGCAAAGGTTAAGACAATCAGAGATGAAGACGGACTTGTTGTAGATTACGAAACAGAAGGTGATTTCCCTAAATATGGTAACGATGACGACAGAGTTGACAGCCTTGCTGTAATGATCGTTAACAAGTTTATGGGTTACTTAAGACAGCACTACACATACAGAGAAAGTATTCCGACACAGTCCATTCTTACAATTACATCTAACGTAACATATGGTAAGAATACAGGTAACACACCGGACGGAAGAAAGGCCGGTCAGCCATTTGCACCAGGTGCTAACCCGCTTCACGGCAGAGATACACACGGTGCTGTATCATCCCTTGCATCAGTATCTAAGATTCCATTTGAGAATGCCAGAGATGGTATTTCCAATACATTTACAATTATTCCGGATGCTCTTGGAAAAGATTGTGATGTATTTACAGGCGACTTGAATGCTGAGGACTTGGGTCTTGACATTGATGATATCATTAAGATGCAGCAGTAAATATAAAGGAAATGATTCAGAATGAAAACAGGAATAATACATTCCATTGAAAGTTGTGGTACGGTGGACGGTCCGGGTGTAAGACTTGTAGTGTTCTTTAAAGGATGTCCGATGAGATGTGCATATTGTCACAATCCGGATACCTGGGAAATGTCCGGTGGTACAGAGATGACTGTCGCGGAGCTTCTGGAAGAATATAATAAAAAGAAGTTTTTCTACAAATCAGGAGGAATCACTGCTACCGGAGGCGAACCGATGGTACAGATAGATTTTCTGACTGAACTGTTTACCGAATTCCACAAAAGAGGAATTCATACCTGTCTGGATACTTCAGGAGTTACGTTTCGACCAGGGGATTCGGAATATCTGAAAAAGGTTGATAAATTATTAGAAGTAACCGATTTGGTTATGTTGGATATCAAACATATTGATCCTGAACAACACAAGATTTTATGCAAACAGCCCAATGATAATATATTGGCATTTGCCAAATATCTTGATAAGAAAGGTATTTCAATGTGGATACGACATGTGGTTGTTCCACACATAACACTGAATAAAAAGTATCTTTATGAATTAGGTCTTTTTATCGGTCAGCTGAAAATGGTTAAGGCACTGGATATACTTCCATATCACGATATGGCAAAGCCAAAGTACAAGGAGCTGGGGCTGGAATATCCCCTGGAAGATATTCCGCCGGCAACAAAAGAAATGGCAATGGCGGCACGAAGGATAGTGTTACAGGGATTTAAGGAATCCAAAATGAAAAATAATCAATAAAGTTTTTTCTTCGGGTGTACAATGTTACACTTGGAAACAGGTCACAGCATTGAGCCCGATTATTAAAAATAAGATAAATAGGAGGTAGTAAAAATGGCAGCAAGCGAAAAACAGATTGATAATTTAGTATCATTAATAGATGGTTATTCCGAAGAAGGAGGATACCATCTTAACGTCAATGTATTGCAGAGAGATACATTATTAGATGCACAGAAGCATCCTGAGAAATATCCACAGCTTACAATCCGTGTATCAGGATATGCTGTAAACTTTATTAAATTAACAAAAGAACAGCAGGATGATGTTATTAGCAGAACATTCCACGGAAATCTGTAAGAGTGTGGAGAGCACAAAGTGTTCTTAAATGAAGCAGAACAGTTAAAGAGGTCGGCGAAAGCTGACCTCTATTGCTATATATAAATGGAAGAGGCGGTTAATATGTATAATATAGTTTCTAAATTATTGATTTATGGTGATATGCCAAAGGATTCTATTCTTATGGAACTTAGCGGCATAATAAGAGAATTTAAAGAGGAAGATTATAAGAAAGATGAAATTATTACAAGAATATATCATCAGGTTAAGAGAATACTGGAAGTTGCCACGGAGTATGGATTTGATGAAAATTTATGGCATAATTACCTTACATATTTGCTGATTACCAATGAAAATCCATTTACGCTTACATGTGAAAAAGTAGGTGCGAACAAGGGAAGCGTTAACTATTTTGCCAAAAATGATTTTAAACAGTTTATGGATTTGTTTAATTACGACTTTGCGCCGATGGAAGAAGCGCTGGGCATAGATTGCTTTGAGAGATTGGAAAATTATCATGCCATTGGAAAGAAAGAACTTATGTATAATAAGAATGTAAGCCAAAAAGTACAGGAATTGAGCGAAAAACTGGAAAAAGCAAAAGATGAAAATGAATTTTTCGATTGTGTGACGCAGTTTTACAAAGATTATGGCGTGGGAATGTTCGGGCTTAACAAGGCATTCAGAATCCGTGATAACGATGGAAGAATTTATTTTCAGCCAATCAACAATATGGAAAAAGTTATGCTGGATGATCTCGTAGGATATGAGATTCAGAAGAAAAAGCTGAGAGATAATACGGAGGCATTTGTCCAGGGAAGAAAATGCAATAACTGCCTGCTTTTTGGAGACAGCGGAACCGGAAAGTCCACCAGTATTAAAGCAATTGTAAATGAATATTATGACCAGGGACTGCGGATGATTGAGATTTACAAACATCAGTTTAAAGAATTGTCTGATATCATTGCAATGATTAAGAACAGAAATTATAAATTTATTATTCATATGGATGATTTGTCCTTTGAGGAATTTGAAGTCGAATATAAATTTTTGAAAGCCGTTATCGAGGGCGGGGTGGAAACCAAACCGGATAATATATTGATTTATGCGACTTCAAACAGAAGACATCTGATTAAAGAAACATGGAATGACCGGAGCGATATTCAAGTAGAGAATGGCATGCATAAATCTGACACAATGGAAGAAAAACTTTCACTGGTACACAGATTTGGAGTTACAATTAATTTTTCCAAACCGACACAGAAAGAGTATTTTGAGATTGCTGTTGCATTGTGCAGGCGCTTAGGAGTTAATTTGCCGGAAGAAGAAATAAAAGCAGAGGCAAATAAGTGGGAATTAAGTCACGGAGGAATTTCCGGAAGAACAGCACAGCAGTTTGCCAATTACATGGCAGGGCAGCAAAAATAGAGCAGAGTAAAATCTAAGAAAGGGAAACAGTGAAACATATATATAAATTTGCAGATATTCCCGTAGAGATAAAACACAGGGGACAGTACTTTTACGATTGTTGTGTGGATTATCTTGCGGAGAATGAAAAACCCCAATTTAGCATTATGGCTACGGATGAGGATTTGGCTTTTGAGCAGTCTCAGGCAGAAGAAAATATAGAATTTTCAAAGTCGTACCTTGAATTTATTGCACTTTACAGAAAGTTTTGCGAAAAAGTTTTAGATTATGGTGTAGTATTATGCCATGGAAGTGTGGTAGAATTAAAAGACAAGGCGTATATGTTTACGGCACCAAGTGGGACCGGAAAATCAACCCATGCCAGAATGTGGAGAGAACATTTTGGCAATCAGGTTACAATGATTAATGATGACAAACCGTTGCTTAGATTTCGGGAAGATGGAGTTTATGCATACGGGACCCCCTGGGATGGAAAACATCATTTATCAACAAACAAATGTGCAAAATTGGCGGGCATCTGTTTTCTTCATCAGGCAGAGAAGAACAGCATTGAAAAAATATCTTCGGAGGAATCCGTGTCCCTGCTGTTGAATCAGATTTACAGGCCCCACAATACAGAAAAGTTAATGAAAACATTGGAGTATGCTGACCGGCTGATTTCAGAAGTTCCCATGTATGTTATGGGATGTAATATATCGGAAGAAGCTGCTGAAATGGCATATAATGCAATGAAATAAATAAAGGGAGATGCGAATGAAAATAAGAGAAGGATTTGTTTTAAGAAAGATGGGAGGACAGCCGATTATCGTTTCTGTGGGAGCGGCAAGCAAGGTGTTTAACGGGATGATTAAATTAAATGAAACCGGTGAGTTTCTGTGGAATAAGATGATGGAAGGCGCAGATGAAGAAGCATTAATCCAAGCGTTGCTTGAAAAATATGAAGTTTCAGAAGAACTTGCAAAGCAGGATGTCAGCCATTTTATTGAGACATTAAGACAACCGGGGATTATTGAATGATAATGATGTTAAAAAATAGCGTTTAATTACGATTTATGCTTTTGCTGCTGACAGCAGAATGGAGATTTATATGGAAAAGATAACGATTGAAGAAGGCCTGAAAAAAAACGGGTACCATATTTCTACTGTTGTTGGAGACAGCATGATGCCGATACTGAGAAATCGGAGAGATATGGTAAAAATCGTTCCGGTAAGTGGAAGGTTGAAAAAATATGATTTACCATTATATAAAAGACCCACAGGAGAGTATGTACTTCACAGGATTGTTAAAGTCAAAAATGACTGTTACATAATCTGCGGTGATAATCGATTTCTGAGAGAAAAAGTTCCCTTTGATTGGATTGTGGGAGTAACGGAATCCATTTTCCGAGATGAAAAAGAAATATCTGTGAATAATCCGGAATACATAAAGTATGTCAAAAAAATCTGCAAAACTTTCTGGATAAGAAGGATCAAAAGAAAAATAAAAAAAATGCTTGCAATATAAAAAACAGTATGGTAGAATGTTCTCTGTTGCAAGATAATGGCCCATCGCCAAATGGTAAGGCACTGGACTCTGACTCCAGCATTTCAAGGTTCGAATCCTTGTGGGCCAGTTGGAAAACCACTTTAGTAATAAAGTGGTTTTTTTATAGTGCGCCTGGCGGCGCACGTTTCTAATGGGTGAAAGTCCCTAATCCGCCCCGGTAGTGGGAAGGATACAGCCAAGACCAAGGGTGTCCATCGTGAGGTGGAATCTGAAGGAAGGTGGAG
>CALWNA010000180.1 GCA_944382505.1 uncultured Lachnospiraceae bacterium | reverse complement strand
ATTTTTTCTTGCATTCCGATCCCGGCTTTGTCTTCTGTTGTGAAACATCATTCCATTGTTTTTATCTACACAGGCTATGACTATCATTTTGCCTCCAAATATTATTCTCCTCAATAATCAGAAATTTACTCTAAATATCTGTAAGACTAAGACTGATGAATATTAACATCCAATTGATTATACGGAATTCTGATACCATTTGCCGTAAATTCGTTTTTTAGCGCTTCATTCAAATAAAATTTTCCATTGGAATAATTTTCCGTGAGGGTCCACATTCGTACTTCCAAAATAATACTGCTCTCTGCCAGTTGTTTTACGACCACCATATTTTCTTCATTTGGCAATGCATATTCACATTTTTCTAATACTTTACCTGCAATATCTTTTGCCTTTTTAATATCATCATCATAATGAATTCCCACTTCAACATCCACTCTTCTTTTTGTTTGATGCGTTACATTGGTAAGTACACTGTTTGACAGCGTACCATTTGGAATTTTGATGCACTGATTATCTATCGTATCCAAGGTTGTGTAGATAATATCGATTTTTTCAACAGTGCCTTCCACATCATTTACCATAATGTAATCTCCCACAACAAATGGTTTTGTGACCAGAATCAGAACTCCTCCGGCAAAGTTAGACAGACACCCTTCCAGGGCAAGACCAATAGACAGTCCCGCCGTTCCGAGCAAAGTAATGAATGAAGTTGTCTGAATCCCTATCTGTCCGCAAATAATAATTAATATAATCAGATATCCGATGACTTTAATAATGGAATCGACAAATTTGACCACACCAATATCCACGCTGGATTTGTTCAGAATATTTTTAAATAGTTTCCGAATCAATTTCAGAGCGATTCTTCCTATAATGAATATAACAATGGCAATTAATAAATCAAATCCGAAATCAATGACCTTACTAAGCAATTCATCTGTTATTTCCGTTAATTTGCTCACTTTATTATTTAATTCTTCTACATTCGATTCTATTTCTTCTACCGCAGTAGCCATTTGCCAAAACATAATTACCTCCATAATTTACTTTTTTCTTTCCTAGTATACAACAAAAGAGCCGTCTCTTGACAGCCCTTTTTTTAATTTATCAATTATTTTACCACTCTGACTTTAATGACACCATCGACGTTTTCCAATTTCTGAATTAAATGTTCTGTTGCCGGTGCATCCAAATCTATAATTGCGTAAGCATAATCACCTTTTGACTTATCCACCATATCGGAAACGTTAATCTTTTCAGCAGCTACGACGGACGTAAGCTGACCTATCATATTTGGCACATTTTTATGGCACACAGTAATTCTTGCCTCTTTATCACAAATACCAAGGTCACATTTCGGATAATTTACCGAATTGATAATATTACCATTTTCAACAAAATTCATAATCTCCTGAACTGCCATTACAGCGCAATTGTCTTCTGACTCTTCTGTGGATGCCCCAAGATGCGGTGTTGCAATAACACCATCCATGTTAGCCGTCTTTGCGTTTGGAAAATCTGTTACATATTTCTTAACCTTTCCGGATTTAAGAGCTTCTGCCATATCATCATCACAGACAAGTAAATCTCTTGCAAAATTAAGGATAACAACGCCGTCTTTCATCATTTCGATTGAATCTTTATTAATCATTTCTCTTGTATCATCAAGAAGCGGTGTGTGAACAGTAATAAAATCGCATTCTTTAAATATTTCTTCTCTTGTTTTTACCAGATGAACTTCTCTTTTCAGACTTAATGCGCCTTCCACAGATATAAACGGGTCCGTACCATAAACTTCCATTCCCATGGACACCCCCATATTGGCAACCAATCTGCCGATGGCTCCAAGTCCGATAACGCCGAGTTTTTTGCCTTTGATTTCATTTCCGGCAAATTTTTTCTTTGCCTTTTCCATTGTCTTATTAATATTTTCGTCTTCCTTATTGTCTGCAACCCACTGATTACCACCAATAATATCCCTGGATGCAAGAAGCATACCGCAGAGAACAAGTTCTTTAACGCCATTGGCATTGGCTCCCGGAGTATTAAAGACTACAATTCCTTTGTCCGCACATTTATCCAATGGAATATTATTCACGCCTGCTCCTGCTCATGAAACAGCAAAAAGGTTTTCCGGCAAATCTAAATCATGCATTGCAGCGCTTCTTACAAGTGCCACATTTGCATCGGCAAAATTATCTGTCATTTCATAATCATCATTCAATAAACCTGTTCCAAGCTTTGAAATAGGATTTAAGCAATTTACTTTTATCATTTCTATTCTCCTTTATTCTCCTCAATTCCGCTTTGTTTTATCTCACCGTCGGGCTTACTCTTGTAAAAATCCTCAAAATAATCGTTGCATTGATGCACACATATGCAACGATTTCTTGAAACTTTCTACACTACATATTTTCCGATTCAAACTTTCTCATAAAGTCAACTAACGCCTGAACACCTTCTTTTGGCATTGCATTGTAAATACTTGCCCGCATGCCGCCGACAGTTCTGTGACCTTTCAGATTTTCAAGCCCGGCAGCTTTTGCTTCCGCAACAAATTTTGCATCTAATTCTTCATTGCCTGTGACAAAAGGTACATTCATAAGCGAACGGTCCTTTGGAACAACTGTCCCCTGAAATAGCTTGCTGTTATCGAGGAAATCATAGAGAATCTTTGCTTTTTCCTCATTATGTTTCTTCATTGCCTCAAGGCCGCCCATTTTCTTAATCCACTGAAATACTTTGCCACAGATATAAATACCGTAACAAGGTGGCGTATTATAAAGCGAACCTGCATCAGCCTGTGTTTTCCATGCAAGCATGGTTGGAACGGAAATGTCCACTTCTTGCGGAATTAAATCTTCTCTGACAATAACAATCACTACACCTGCCGGTCCGATATTTTTCTGAACGCCGCCATATATAACTCCATATTTTTCTACATCAATCGGTTCTGACAAAAAACAGGAAGAAACATCTGCCACTAACGTATGTCCCTTTGTATTCGGCAATTCATGGAACTTTGTACCGTAAATTGTATTGTTTTCACAAATATAAACATAATCCACATCATCATCAATATCCAGATCACTGCAATCCGGAATATAGGAAAATGTCTTGTCTGCCGACGATGCAACTCTCTGAACCTCTAAATATTTTTCGGCTTCAGCAGCAGCCTTTTTCGCCCACTGACCGGTTATTATGTAAGCGGCCTTACCGTTCTTCTTTAAATTCATAGGAATCGCTGCAAACTGCTGTGATGCGCCTCCCTGAAGAAATAGTACCTTATAGTTATCAGGTATCTTCATCAAATCCCTGATATCCTGTTCTGCTTCATCAATAATCTGTTGGAATTCTTTAGAACGATGGCTCATTTCCATTACGCTCATTCCGCATCCTTTATAATCCAGCATTTCTTCTGCTGCTTCTTTTAATACTTCTTCCGGTAATACCGCCGGACCTGCTGAGAAATTATATACTCTAGCCATTTTATTCCTCCTCTTTTCTATTCATTCTTGCTATTAACAATCATAGCCTTTTTCTGCAAGATCCTCTTCTGAGAACGCCTCGTTGATTGCAGTACCTGCCGGTACCATAGGGAATACCTTGTCATCACTGTCAATCTGACAATCAATTACACAAGGAATATTCAGTTGAATCGATTCCTTCAGTGCATTTTCAAATTCTTCTATCGTTGTAACTTTATATGCTTTTGCACCCATACCTTCTGCAATCTTTACAAAATCAACACAGTCGTTCAAAGTTGTATTGGAATATCTCTTACCATAAAATAATGTCTGCCACTGTCTAACCATGCCGAGTACATGATTATTGATAACAATCTGAATAATTGGTATGTTATAACGTGTTGCAGTGGCAATTTCATTCATATTCATACGGAAGCATCCGTCACCTGCAATATTGACACAGATTTTATCCTTATTTCCCATTTTTGAACCAATACATGCCCCTAAACCGTATCCCATTGTTCCCAGTCCGCCGGATGTGATAAGCTGTCTAGGCGCTTTATATTGATAAAACTGTGCGGCCCACATCTGATGCTGTCCTACATCCGTAGTAACAATTGCATCCCCCTTTGTAATATGATATAAAGAGTCAATTACTGCCGGACCTGTAAGTTTACTCTTATCGAGGGCTAAAGGATATTTATTTTTCATCTCATCAATATATGACATCCACTCGGAATGATTCTGTTTTGTAATCTTACCGTTAAGTTTTTCAAGAATTACTTTAATGTCACCGATAATACTTGCATCCGTTTTTATATTTTTATTTATTTCGGATGGATCGACATCCATATGTACAATCTTTGCGTTGTTTGCAAACTGTTTTGCATTCCCTATAACTCTGTCACTGAATCTTGCTCCGAGAACAAGTAACAAATCACACTCTGTCACACCAAAGTTCGATGTTTTTGTTCCATGCATACCAATCATTCCGGTATATCGCGGATTTGTCCCTTCAATGGCGCCTTTTCCCATAAGTGTATCACAAACCGGTGCATCGACTAACTCTGTAAATTCTCTTACTTCTTTTTCAGCATCAGCAATCACCGCGCCGCCACCTACAAGAATAAACGGTTTTTTTGCCGCTTTAATCATTTCAGCTACAGTTTCAATATCAGATTCCTTGATTGTATCTGTCTTTCTTTCTATCTTTACAGGTTCCTGTTTAACATATTCATATTTATTGGAGGTAACATCCTTTGTGATATCTACCAACACAGGACCCGGTCTGCCTGATTTTGCAATAGCAAAAGCTTTTCTTAAAGTATCTGCAAGACGTTCGATGTCTTTTACAATGAAATTGTGTTTTGTAATCGGCATTGTAGTTCCTACAATATCAATTTCCTGAAACGAGTCCTTTCCAAGCCCCGATTTTGCAACATTTGCGGTAATCGCAACAACCGGAACCGAATCCATATATGCTGTGGCAATACCTGTCACAAGGTTTGTCGCACCCGGTCCTGACGTTGCCATACACACGCCGACTTTACCGGTTGATCTGGCATATCCGTCAGCTGCATGCGCCGCTCCCTGCTCGTGAGAAACTAAAATATGTGTTATCTCATCTGAATGTTTGTACAGCTCATCATAAATGTTTAATATTGTTCCGCCGGGATATCCGAAAACTGTATCAACTCCCTGTTCTTTCAAACATTCAATTACTATTTGTGAACCATTTAATTCCATACCATTTATCCTCTCTTCCAATTTTACTTATTTTATAAATTATTAAAGAACACTTCGGTATTCTTGCTGCATCATGTGCATCCGTTCTGCTGTCATATTTTAATGTTCAGGTGTCTGCAAGCCGCTGTAAACACCTTAGATGTGACTTATTTCACTTCTAATATTGCACCTCTGTTGCCGGATGTAACCATAGCTGCATATCTTGCCAAATACCCCGTTGTAACCTTAGGTTCTCTTGGTTTCCAATTCTTTCTTCTCTCTTCCATAACTTCATCCGGGACATCAATATCAAGTTTCATTTCAGGAATATTAATCTTGATAATATCTCCTTCTTCCACCAATGCAATCGGTCCACCCACTGCTGCTTCCGGGGAAACGTGTCCGATGGAAGCTCCTCTGGAAGCGCCGGAGAAACGTCCGTCTGTAATCAGTGCTACCGAGGAACCAAGCCCCATACCTGCGATTGCAGATGTAGGATTCAGCATTTCTCTCATACCCGGACCTCCTTTTGGTCCTTCGTATCGGATAACAACTACATCTCCTTCTACTATTTTTCCGTCTTTGATAGCCGCAATGGCATCCTCTTCACAGTCAAATACTCTGGCCGGACCTTCATGAACCATCATTTCCGGAGCAACCGCTGAGCGTTTAACAACGCTTCCATCCGGGGCCAGATTTCCTTTCAGCACTGCAAGTCCTCCTGTCTTACTGTATGGATTGTCAAGAGGTCTGATAACTTCAGTATTTTTATTGACACAGCCTTTGATATTTTCTCCAATGGTCTTCCCTGTCACTGTCATGCAGTCCGTGTGGAGAAGTCCTGCTTCGGCAAGCTGATTCATCACTGCATACACACCGCCGGCTTCATTCAGGTCTTCGATATATGTAGGCCCTGCCGGAGCGAGATGGCAAAGATTTGGTGTTTTTTCACTAATCTCATTTGCAAAGGAAATATCGAAATCAAATCCGATTTCATGAGCGATTGCCGGCAGATGAAGCATACTGTTTGTGGAACAGCCAAGCGCCATATCTACTGTCAGGGCATTCAAAACCGCATCCTTTGTCATAATATCTCTTGGGCGTATATTTTTTCTATATAATTCCATAACTGCCATTCCGGCATGTTTTGCAAGCTTTAATCTTTCAGAATATACAGCCGGGATTGTTCCGTTTCCTTTCAGTCCCATTCCCAATGCTTCTGTTAAACAGTTCATTGAATTTGCCGTGTACATACCGGAACAGGAACCACAGGTCGGGCAGGCATGTTCTTCAAAATCTTTTACATCTTCCAATGTCATCGTACCTGCTGCCTGAGCACCTACTGCCTCAAACATAGATGACAGACTTGTCTTACATCCCTTTACACGTCCCGCAAGCATCGGTCCGCCAGATACAAATACAGTAGGAACATTGACTCTTGCTGCTGCCATTAAGAGTCCCGGCACATTTTTGTCACAGTTCGGAATCATAACCAATGCATCAAACTGATGTGCCAGTGCCATAGCTTCCGTTGAATCAGCAATCAAATCTCTTGTAACTAAAGAATATTTCATTCCGATATGTCCCATGGCAATGCCGTCGCACACTGCAATTGCCGGAAACATTACCGGTGTACCGCCCGCCATTGCGACACCCATTTTAACTGCATTTGCAATTTTATCCAGATTCATATGTCCCGGAACAATTTCATTATATGAACAGACAATACCAACCAACGGTCTTTCCATTTCTTCTTCCGTCATGCCCAGCGCATTAAATAATGATCTGTGGGGAGCCTGCTGTATTCCTTTTTTCACTGTATCACTCTTCATGTTTATATTCCTCCTTATTCTATCAAAACATAACTTATATCAAAATTTCATTTTATTTTTCAGGCAAAAGTCTCTAAAGTCTTTTAATAATTTCGTCTCCCATTTCTCTGCAGCCTACCAGAGTCATCCCTTCAGACATAATGTCAATGGTTCTGATATTATCTTCTAAGACTTTCTCCACCGCCTTTTCCACGGCGTCCGCCTCTTTGTCTAAGTCAAATGAATACCTCAGCATCATTGCCGCAGAAAGAATTGTTGCAATCGGATTTGCCTTGTTCTGTCCTGCGATATCCGGTGCTGCTCCGTGACTCGGCTCATACAATCCGAACTTATCTTCTCTAAGACTTGCCGATGAAAGCATTCCGATGGAGCCTGTCACCATACTTGCTTCGTCGGAAAGGATGTCCCCAAACATATTTTCCGTGACGACCACATCAAACTGCGCCGGATCTTTCACCAACTGCATTGCACAATTGTCAACAAGCATATGTGTCAATGTGACCTCAGGATAATCCTTTGCCACTTCATTTACTACTTTATCCCAAAGTCTTGAAGTGTCAAGTACATTGGATTTGTCAACGCTGATTACATTTTTTCTTCTCTTCATTGCAATTTCAAAAGCCTTGACTGCAATTCTTCTGATTTCTTTTTCATTATATGTCAATGTATCTGTTGCGGTAAGCACTCCATTGATTTCTTCTGTTTTTCTCTCTCCAAAATATAAACCGCCCGTCAGTTCTCTGACAATAATCATATCAAATCCGGCATCTGCCACCGACGCCTTCAATGGGCAGGCATCCTTTAATTCTTTATAAAGATATGCAGGTCTTAAATTTGCAAAAAGATTCAGCCCTTTTCTAATTGCAAGTAGTCCCGCCTCCGGCCGTAAGTTTGGAGGAAGTTCATACCAACTGTCCTTTCCCACGACACCGCCGACGGCACCGAGAAGCACCGCATCACTTGCTTTCGCTGTTTCAAGCGCTTCGTCCGTAAGTGGCACCCCATATTTGTCAATGGACACACCGCCCATATCCACTTCGGTGTAATGAAAATCATGACCAAACTTTTTTCCTACAGCATCCAGAACTTTCTGTGCTTCTATAACGATTTCCGGTCCTATTCCATCTCCCGGAATCACTGCAACGTTAAAATTCATTCTGTTCCCTCTTTTCTGTATCATTCATGATTGTGAAAATCTGTATGCATAATTTATACCTACAAAAAACCACATTAATTCATAAATTATACCCTAAATAGTGCTTTTTTTCAACCTATCTAATATAACCATTTTATTGATTATATTTAATATACAGCCGCAATAACAGATATGAAGAAACCTTCGGAATTAATACATGAATTAAATCCGAAGGTTATATATCTTTGAATCAATTTGTTATTTTTTATTCGACATTTGCTTTTTCCACATCCACAATCGCCTGTTTCTGCATTGGAATACGGCAGTTCTTGTTTCCGCCAAACTCAACAATCACTGTGTCGTCTTTTACATCAATTACCATACCGTAAAAGCCGCTTGTTGTCAAAACACTATCTCCCACTTCTACGCTATCAATAATTTCTTTTTGTTTCTTTTCCTGCTTTTTCTGCGGTCTGATTGCAAGGAAATACATAAATGCAATGATAGCAACCACATAAATAATCATAACTCCCCATTCTGCCATT
>CALWNA010000179.1 GCA_944382505.1 uncultured Lachnospiraceae bacterium | reverse complement strand
ATATTATCCACTTATTCCTCCTTTAAGGGACAGGATCATAACCTCCTTCATGAAAAGGATTGCATCTGAGAATTCTCCTCACTGCAAGATAAGATCCTTTAAAAGGTCCATATTTTTGCAAAGCTTCCAACGCATATTGTGAACATGTAGGTATATAGATACAGCAATTCTTTCTTTTTAAAGGAGAAATAAACTTCCTGTAAAATTTCACAAGGCATATTAATAAGAAATTTAATCCTTTTAATATTCCTTTTGCAATATTATGCAAAACCTTCATCTTTTCACCTCTTTTTGCGATGAAACTTTATTTTCCAAATAGTTACATTTTCAAAAAACTTTTCTCTTAAACTTTTTTAAATATTCTGACTATAAAAATTACTACCTAATTTTCAATCAAAATATTTTGAATCTTTCCTAAGTGCATCAATGCACTTTCGATTTCTTTATAACTTTTGTCCTTAGCAGTATTACGTGCTATTATGACGATGTCCAAACCACTATTGAACATATTTGCATTTAATCTGTAACTTTCCCTGATTAAGCGGGTTAGGCGATGTCTTACTACACTATTTCCTACTTTTTTACTTACCTGTATACCTAATCTGTTACTGCTTAAATCATTTTTAATTATATACATGATTAAATACTTATTTGCCTTTGATTTTCCATTTGAATAAACATTTTGAAAATCTTTATTTTTCTTTAATGAATCATATTTTTTCATATTTGCCTCCGAAGGAACCGCACCGACCTTGTTCTCTGTCAGTCCGTTTCACAATTTCAGGGTTAAAAAAAACTTTTTTCCCATCACAAAATATAAAAATAAAGGTCACATAAGAATGCGACCTAAGCTGATAATTTTTTTCTTCCTTTTGCTCTTCTTGCAGCTAAAACTTTTCTACCGCCTGCTGTTCTCATTCTTTTTCTAAAACCATGAACTTTTGATCTCTGTCTTTTCTTTGGCTGAAATGTCATCTTCATAATCCGGCACCTCCTTTTCTGTTTTATAGTAAAACATCTCTACTATTATAAGTGTAAGAATTTTCGTAGTCAAGTAACAATTAAACCACATTTTTTCTATAATTTCAATTACTTTCTCCAATTTTCTTTATATTTTTCCATATTATGACTTTATTTAATTTACATAATATTTATCGAAATTTACATAAGTTATCCACATCATGTTGATAAAATGTTAATAACTTTGCCAATTTGAACTATTTTTGTCCTTTTTTTTGGAGATTTCTTCATTTTTAATGTTAATAACTTATTTTTTTAATGTCGATAAATGTAGAATTTATGTAAAGTAATTTACTTTATTTTTACAGTTTTATGTAAATCATTTGTCATATTTTCTGATTTTGAATTTCTTCCTATTATTAATATATATAAATTAAATTATATTGAAAATAGGTTCCGTTTGATGTATTATATTATTGTATGGGCTTTTGAGCTTTTTACATTTTTCAGGAGGACATTATGTTAGACTTTTTAAAAGAAAAATGGCCGGAAATATTAGATTTTTTTAAACAGGAATATGATATTGCCGATGTTTCTTTCAAAACATGGATTTTGCCCCTAAAAGTAAAATCTTTTGAAAATAATATAGTTACTTTAGTTTTTCCCGGCGATAGTGGAAAAACAGGTCTTCAATATATTAACAAAAAATATCTTTCTTTACTCAAAATTTCAATCGAAGAAACTTTAAATCAAGAATTAGAAGTTCAAATAATTCTGCCGAATGAAAATGAAGAAAAAGAAGATGCGTCTTCAAAAATATCCTCTGTCAGCAAAGAAGATATTTCATTGGAAAACAGAATTATTGAATCTAATTTAAATAAGAAATATACTTTTGATTCTTTTGTTGTTGGTTCCAATAATAATATTGCTCAGGTTACTTCCCTTGCAGTTGCGGAATCACCTGGTGAAGTATACAACCCTCTCTTTATTTATGGCGGTGTGGGTCTTGGAAAAACCCATCTTATTCAGTCAATCGGAAATTTTGTTTTAAAGAACAATACAAATGCAAAAGTTTTATATACAACCAGCGAATCTTTTACAAATGAAGTTATTGACTTACTTGGCATGAAAAAAACAAGTCAGGAAGAAATTATAGAATTTCGTAAAAAATACAGAAATGTGGACGTTCTTTTAATTGATGATATTCAATTTATTTCTAAAAGAGACAGAACACAGGAAGAACTATTCAATATTTTTAATGAATTGTTTATGAAACATAAACAAATCGTTATCACATCCGATAAAAAACCAAAAGATATGGAAGGAGTCGCTGAGAGACTGATAAGCCGTTTTGAGCAAGGTCTTACTGTTGATATTCAAAATCCTGACTATGAGACCCGTATGGCGATTCTCAAAAAGAAAGCAGAGACAACAGGCACTGAAATAGATGAAAGTGTTCTTCAATACATTGCAAATCATTTTGTTTCCAATGTCCGTGAATTGGAAGGTTCTTTAACAAGAGTGATCACTTTTTCTAAAATCAGTCATTCACCTGTTACGGTTGATTTTGCAGCAGATGTATTAAAGGAACTCGTGTCACCGAACTATGAAGATAAAATAACATGTGAATACATTATTAATATTGTAGCTGACCATTTTCAGATTTCACCATCGGATATATGTTCTAAAAAGAAAAGCAGAGAATTTGCTTATCCAAGACAAATATGCATGTATCTTTGCAGAGTATTTACTGATGAAAAGCTGGAAACCATTGGAGCAGCACTGAAAAAAACAAATCATGCAACAGTAAGTTATGGTTATGAAAAGATAAAATCTGAAATAGAAACAGATCCTTCTACAAAAAATTTAATAGAAGTTCTTAAAAAGAAAATTAATCCTAATTAATTTATTAACAATTTATGTTAATAACACAGCTAAAAAAACGATATTTTGTGTTGATAACTATGTCAATAATTTGTTGATTCTTTTTTAAATCACTTATTACATTTTTTATCATTTATTGGTAAGGTTGATAACCTATGTGACATTGTGAATGAAATAGGAGTTATCCACAGATTATTATTTTAAAATTTTCTTTAATAATAGGCATTTAAACGTTTTTTTATCATATTAACATTGCTTATTATTATTATTATCTAATATTTATTTATTTATATTTTTAAACAAAGGAGATTTACCATGAAATTAGTTTGCAAAAAATCTGATTTAATATCCGGAATTAATATTGTAATGAAAGCAGTTTCTTCAAAAACTACAATGTCTATTCTTGAATGCATTTTAATTGATGCAACAGAAGGTTTTATCAAATTTACAGCCAACGATATGGAACTGGGAATCGAAACAAAAGTTGAAGGAGAAATTATCGAAGCCGGAAGTATAGCAATTGATGCAAAGATTTTTTCAGAGATTGTAAGAAAGCTTCCTGATAATGATGTGGTTATTGAAGTAAATGATGAAACAAAAGCAAACATTACATGTGAAAATGCAAAATTTAATATTCTTGTAAAATCTGCTGAAGATTTTTCCTATCTTCCAATGATAGAAAAGAATAATAAAATTACGATTTCTCAATTTTCATTAAAAGAATTAATCAGACAGACTATTTTTACAATTAATGATGCTGACAAAAACAAGATTCTTACAGGGGAACTGTTTGAAGTAAACGGGAATAAATTAAAAGTAGTAGCTCTTGATAAATTCCGTATTGCAATAAGAAATATTGAACTAAAAGAAGAATATGGAAATTTTAAAGTTCTTGTTCCGGGAAAGTCTCTCAGTGAAATCAGCAAAATTTTAAACGGCGGTATGGATGATGATGTAAACATTTATTTTACGAATAATCATATCTTATTTGAATTTGATGAAACAAAAGTCGTTTCAAGATTAATTGAATGTACAAATTATTTTGATACAGACAAAATGATTAGTAATGATTATAAAACAAAGATTTTCATTAATAAGAAAGAAATGGCTGACTGTATCGACAGAGCAACACTTCTCATTAAAGAAGGTGATAAAAAGCCTGTATTTCTTACAATCAAAGATACAGAACTGGAATTGTCCATTAATACATTTATCGGTTCTATGGATGAAAGTATTCCGATATCAAAAGAGGGAGATGATATGATGATAAGTTTCAACCCTAAATTCCTTATTGATATCTTGAGGGTGCTTGATCAGGAAGAAGTAAGTATTTATTTCACAAATCCAAAAGCTCCGTGTTTTATCAGAGATGAAGAAAACAGTTACATTTATATTGTTCTGCCGGTTGTACAGTAAATAGGAAGGAATATATTAAGTCATGTAATTTATGGACATTTGGTCTGTCTTGTCACAGACTGTGTTTTATATATAAAATATTATTGGAAAATTAGGAATTTAAATCAATATTTTATTTGCATGATTTGGTTAAAAATGGAAAATATGGAAATAATTATAAAAGACGAATTCATTAAACTTGGCCAGGCAATTAAACTTGCAGGTCTTGTAGAATCAGGAGTCGATGCAAAATTTGTAATACAGGACGGTTTGGTAAAAGTAAACGGTGAAGTAGATAAGAGAAGAGGAAAAAAACTTTATCCGGGTGACAGCTTTGAATTTGAAGGGACCGTTGTTACAGTTAAAAAATGATAGTTACAAAATTAGAATTAAGTAATTTTAGAAATTATAATTCACTCAATTTAAAATTAGATTCTAAGACAAATATTTTATATGGAAATAATGCGCAGGGCAAGACAAATATTCTGGAATCCATATATTTATGCAGCACTACAAAGTCTCACAGAAGCAGCAAAGATATAGAATTAATTAAATTTGATTCTGATGAGGGACATATTAAACTGTTTATAAATAAAAAGGAAAAAGAATACAGAATAGATATTCATCTTAGAAGAAACAAATCAAAAGGAATTGCCATTAATAGTATTCCAATAAAGAAAGCCAGTGAGTTATTTGGTATTTTTAATGTAATTTTCTTTTCACCGGAAGATTTAAATATTATAAAGAATGGTCCGGCAGAAAGAAGAAGATTTATAGATATGGAACTTTGCCAGCTTGACAAAATATATGTATATAATCTGATTCATTATAACAAAGTTTTAAGTCAGAGAAATCAGTTATTGAAAGATATACATTTCAGACCGGATTTGGAAGATACTCTTGATGTATGGGATATGCAGCTTGCAGAGTATGGAAAAAAGATAATTAAAAGAAGGGAAGAATTTATTAAAAATATTAATAAAATTATAAAACCTATTCATGAAAAACTTACAGATGGAAAAGAAAATATTGATGTTGTTTACAGTAAAAACTGTGAAGAGGACATCCTGTATGAAAAGATTTTATCAAACAGGCAAAAGGATATAAAAATAAAAACCACTTCTGTGGGACCACACAGAGATGATATGATATTTTATGATTGTCCTTTAGAAAAGTATTCTATGAGTAACAAAATAAATATAAGAACTTATGGAAGTCAGGGACAAAAAAGGACAGTAGCATTATCGCTGAAACTTGCAGAAATAGAATTGGTAAAATCTTTAATTAATGATACTCCGGTGTTATTGTTGGATGATGTATTATCCGAACTTGATTCAGAAAGACAAAATCATTTGTTAAAAAGTTTAAATGATATTCAGACAGTAATAACATGTACCGGTCTGGATGAATTTATTGAAAATAGATTTAAAATCAATAAAATATTTCAGGTAACAGATGGAAATGTAGTTGAAAAAACAATGTAAAAGCTGAAGGGAGTTATGAATGAATAGCAATACAAATGTTGAAAATGAATATGGTGCAGATCAGATACAGGTTCTTGAAGGTCTTGAAGCTGTAAGAAAAAGACCGGGAATGTATATAGGTTCAACTTCTTCCAGAGGACTTCACCACTTAGTATACGAAATTGTTGACAATGCTGTCGATGAAGCATTAGCAGGTTATTGCGATACAATTGATGTTCAGATTAATAAAGATAATTCTATTACAGTAAAAGATGACGGTCGTGGAATTCCGACAGATATTAACACAAAAACAGGAAAACCGGCAGTGGAAGTAGTATTTACGGTTCTCCATGCAGGTGGAAAATTTGGTGGCGGAGGATATAAAGTTTCCGGAGGTCTTCACGGTGTAGGTGCATCTGTAGTAAATGCATTGTCAAAATGGCTGGAAGTCAAAGTATGTCGTGACGGAAAAATCCATTATCAGAGATATGAATACGGAAAGGTTGTAGAGCCTTTAAAAATTATAGGAGATTGTGATGCAGATTTTCAGGGAACAGAAGTTACTTTTCTTCCTGATGACAGTATTTTTGAAGAGACTGTTTATGATTACAATATCTTAGAGACAAGACTGAGAGAGACAGCTTTTCTTACAAAAGATTTGAAAATTATTTTAAGAGATGTAAGAGAAGAAAATATTATTGAAAAGACTTTTCATTATGAAGGCGGTATTAAAGAGTTTGTTACTTATCTGAATAAAGGAAAACAGCCTTTATATGATAATGTCATTTATTGTGAAGGTACAGTTAATAATGTTTATGTGGAAGTAGCGCTTCAGCATAACGATGCTTATTCTGAAAATGTGCTTAGTTTCGTTAATAATATCAATACACCGGAAGGTGGAACACAAGTAGAAGGTTTTAAGAGGTCATTGACAAAAACCTTTAATAATTATGCGCGTAAAAATAAAATTTTAAAAGAAAAAGAGGAAAATCTTTCCGGTGAAGATTTCAGGGAAGGACTTACGGCAGTTATCAGTGTTAAGATAGAAGATCCACAGTTTGAAGGTCAGACAAAACAAAAACTTGGTAACAGCGAGGCAAGAGGCGCAGTTGACAGCGTTATGAGCGAACAGATTACTTATTTTCTTGAACAGAATCCTGCCGTTGGAAAAATTATCTGCGAAAAAGCCGTACTTGCTTCCAGAGCAAGAGATGCAGCAAGAAAGGCAAGAGAAGCTACAAGAAAGACGGCACTTTCTGTGTCAGCTCTTCCGGGAAAACTTGCAGATTGTTCTGATAAGGATCCGAAAAAATGTGAAATATTTATCGTAGAGGGAGATTCTGCCGGCGGTTCTGCAAAAAAAGCGAGAACGAGAGCTACACAGGCAATTCTTCCGCTTCGCGGAAAAATATTAAATGTTGAAAAGGCAAGAATTGACAGAATTATGGATAATGCAGAAATCAGAGCTATGATTACTGCTTTTGGGACAGGGATTCATGAAGATTTCGATATTGAAAAATTAAGATATGATAAGATTATTATCATGACAGATGCCGATGTTGACGGCGCCCATATCGATACTCTTATGCTCACATTTTTCTATCGATTTATGCCTGAATTGATAAGACAGGGACACGTTTATCTTGCTATGCCGCCTCTCTATCAGGTAACAAGAAATAAGAAAAATTATTATGCATATAATGATGAGGAATTAGACCAGATTCTTACGAAAATAGGACGTGACAATCAAAATAAAATTCAGCGTTATAAAGGTCTTGGAGAGATGGATGCAAGTCAGTTGTGGGAAACAACTATGGACCCTGAGACGAGAATTTTGAAAAAAGTACAGATTAATGAGGATACGCTATCTGATATTGATTTGACATTTACAACTTTAATGGGTGATGAAGTAGAGCCTAGAAGAGAATTTATTGAGGCAAATGCTAAATTTGTTAAAAATTTAGATATATAGGAGGTATTTATAAATGGAAGATAATATTTTTGACAGAATAACAGATGTCGATTTAAAAGAAACCATGGAAACCTCTTATATAGACTATGCCATGAGTGTTATTGCATCAAGAGCATTACCGGATGTAAGAGATGGTTTAAAACCCGTTCAGAGAAGAGTTCTCTATTCAATGGTTGAACTGAATAACGGTCCGGATAAACCACATAGAAAATGTGCCCGTATTGTCGGTGATACAATGGGTAAGTTTCATCCACACGGTGATAGTTCTATTTATGGTGCTTTAGTAAATATGGCACAGGAATGGAATACAAGATATCCTTTGGTTGACGGTCATGGAAACTTTGGTTCCGAAGATGGGGATGGTGCTGCCGCTATGCGATATACGGAAGCGCGTCTCAGTAAAATTTCTATGGAAATGGTGGCAGATATCAACAAAGATACAGTTGATTTTACTCCAAACTTTGATGAAACAGAAAAAGAACCGACAGTTCTGCCCTCCAGATATCCGAATCTTTTGGTGAATGGTACAAGTGGTATTGCCGTAGGTATGGCAACAAATATACCACCACACAATCTGACAGAAACAATAAATGCTATTGTAAAGATTATTGATAATAAAGTAGAAGAAAACCGTGATACATCCATAGAAGAAATAATGGAAATTATAAAAGGACCTGATTATCCTACCGGTGGAACGATTCTTGGAAGACAGGGAAGCGAAGAGGCTTACAGGACAGGTCGGGGGAAGATAATCACCCGTGCCGTAGCGGATATCGAAGTAATGGAGAATGGAAAAAACCAGATTGGAATACCTGAG
>CALWNA010000178.1 GCA_944382505.1 uncultured Lachnospiraceae bacterium | reverse complement strand
AGACCATTTCATACAA
The DNA here is from genome assembly GCA_944382505.1 of uncultured Lachnospiraceae bacterium. Taxonomy (GTDB): domain Bacteria; phylum Bacillota; class Clostridia; order Lachnospirales; family Lachnospiraceae; genus Eubacterium_G. The sequence continues at coordinate 25,564 of CALWNA010000178.1, read as the reverse complement.
TATGCAAAATTGCTAACACTATTAGTAATTAATAGTGTTAGCAATTTTATATCTTTATATATTTTCTGTCAATATGATTTATCTAAATTTAGAAAAATATTTACAATTTGTTCATTTCTATATTGTTTCTGGAAACAAATTCACTTCAAAATAATTCGCATTCTTTTGTTTTTTAAATTATTCAAAGCTTTTTCTTTTTTATAACATAAACGCATTTCGCGGTTTTCTCTTTTCGTACTGCCTGTTCGGCATCTATGTTTCAGGCTGCATATTTTTTTAATGCCGCATAAATGTTTTCTGACTGGCTCCCTCTTGTCGTCACTTCTACCGGTCGTGACAGATCCAGACTAAATAAGCCCATAATAGATTTTGCATCTACGATGCTTCTGCTGGATGCTGCGTCAACGTCATCTGAAAACTTACTTACTATGTTCACAAAGTCCTTTATGTCGTTTACTGAGTGAAATACTATTTTCATCCATCTTCCTCCTTTCCTTTTTTTACAAGTATACATTATCCCTTGACAGTAAAGTCCGCCATACTATCCCGGTTAAATACTCGTTAATTTTATATTATGCATACATTTCTATTTTGATACCATTTTTTGAAAAATATGGCAGGTATTTTTTATCTGAATTATATTCATACTAATATGGAAAGCTTATAATTCTTAATTTCAAGGAGGTATGTAATGATTGAATTATCGGAAAAAGAACTTTCTGCAATTAACGATCTTCTAAATGAAGAAGAACTTTTGGTTAAAAAATTTCAGATGCTTGCAAGCCATTCTCAGGATCAGACAGTAAAACAGCAAATGTTAGACATTGCCGACAAACATCAGGGACATTTTAATGACATTTATTCTTATTTACGCGGATAGGAGGGATAATTATGGAAGGTATTTATACAGAAAAAGAAGTTTTAACAGATGCGCTTAATACACAAAAAAGTTCCACAAATCTTTATAATCTCAGCGCAAATGAATGTGTTCACGATAACCTGCGTAACACATTAATGGATATTCTCAAGAAAGAACACGATATACAGGTAGATGTATTTAATCAAATGCATACAATGGGATATTACCCGACACCTGCGGCGGAAGCTACGAAAATCCAGGAGGCCAGAAATAAATATCAGTGTGGATATAAAGGCGTATAACAATGGAAAGCCGGCTGATGAACCGCTCCAATCGTTAGGTTTTAAATCTAACCTTTGGGAGCGGTACATATTCCGGCGCTCTTTATTTTTACTCTTTTTTTGAATTGTTTATTTTCTTATAATTTCCCATGCTTCAATCAGTTTCTCCAAATTCCAACCTGCATTGGCCGGGCTGGTAGAGGGCAGACATATGGCGTCTCTTGCAATTCGCGGTCTGATATATTTATTGTAAAGAGAATATGCCTTTTTCCCATTGACAAAAATATTTTTTATCTGTGCTTGTGATAATATTATTGTAAGATCATTTACTACTACATTTTTTATACTGCTGTCGGATGATCCCACAATATCGCAGGAATAAATCACATCCCATAGGGCAATTCCATTCCTTATCAGAAATTTTTTCTTTTCTTCTATCGTTTCCGGTACATTTTCTCCAAATACAACTGACGCAACTTTCCAAAATCTGTTCCGGGGATGTCCGTAAAAGAATTTTGCTTCCCGGGATTTGACAGAGGGGAAACTTCCCAAAATAAGAATTTTCGAATCGGCATTGTATACCGGCGCAATAGGATGAATTATCATCGTAACTCCTTATCTGATACTCTTCATATTATATATTGAATTAAAGAAAGACACCCTTCTCAGCATTACTTTTTCAGAGCCGGGAAGGATATCTTATATCCGCAATTTATGAAACTTCTTTGTTAATTGTATCCTGCATCAGACAGTAACTAACAATGCCAAGACCAATGATAGAAAGCACTAAATAAACAATTGCTGAACTTGAATTTGTTCTCTTAATCACATCGCACTTCTCACCCATCTTATACATCCAGTACCACGAATAAATACCGCAGGTAACAAGCGACAGTGCAAATACTATCCCGCCGGATGGTGCCTGTGTATCACCGACCATATAATTAATATCATCATTTAGCTGAATCATCCAATAAATTCCATATATGCCACAGGTGATAATGGATAAAATAACTGCGATTGCAATATCCCTGGATTCGATGGTTCTTCCCTGACCGTTGTAATTCATATTTTGCTGCCCGCTATAATTATTCTGCTGACTGCCATAATTATTCTGTTGACTGCCATAGTTATTCTGCTGACTGCCATAGGTATTATTTTTTCCCTGTTCTAAAGGCGTTCCACAGGAAGTACAAAATGCCGCATCATCTTCACATTGCGTTCCACAATTTGGACAATATTTCATTGCGTGTCCTCCTTTGTCATTTATTTTCTTTATTTTACTACATAAAAAGGAAGAATACCACACATATATCTCGTTAAATTATATTTGTTATCTTATGTTTTCCATTTTGGGAAAATATATTACAATATAGAATTCATTTTCTTCTAACCCTGCCTCAATATTTCCATTCATCCTGCGAACAAATTCTTTTGCAATGGAAAGGCCTAAACCGGTGGAATTTTTACTCCGTACCGTATCTGCCTTATAGAATCGCTCAAATACCTTACTTACATCGATTTCCTCCGGATTTTTAACATGATTGCTAATCCGGATATAAATATCATCTTCTTCGCTTTTCAGCACTATTTTTATTTTTTTCTCGCCATGTTCCAGTACATTTTTTACAATATTCTGAATCACCCGTTTGAATGCCTGTGGATTTCCCTCAATATATAAAGGTTCCTCGGTGATTTCAAATTCCGGCTGAATCCCCATGTTTTCCCAATCTTCATAATAGGAAAAAACCGTATCTTTCAAAATACGGTTTATAAGGCATGGTTCCAACAGAATCTCATAAGACTCATTCTTTAATTTGGTAAAAGTAAAGAGTTCCTCCAGCATGCCTTTCAAACTGCCCACTCTCTCCTGAATAATTTTCATATAGCGCTCCTGTTCCTGCAGGCTGTCACACTGTTCCAACAACTGAAAATATCCGTCCAGAGATGTCAACGGCGTGCGGATATCATGAGACAGGTTTGTGTAAGTTTCTGAAATTATTTTTTCCTTCTTCTGATAATTCTTTTTTTCTCTCTTTCTTTCTGTCAACAAATCGTTCAGCAATTCCGTAAGATGACCAATGCTTCCAAAATCAATTTCTCTCGAAATCATCATATTACTGTCATGGGCTTTTAAAAACTCTAATTGGCGGCAGATGTCTTTCACCTGCCGCTGATATTTCCACAAAACTACAATGAATGCGATAATAATAAGACTTAACACACATACAAGTATTATCATTAATATCAATCTCCAGTCTTTTACACAATATCTCTCTTTTCAAACATAACGCTGCTGAAAACAGACATAACAACAATAAATATACACCCAACTGCAAGTGCCGTCCATACTTCTCTATTCGTAAAGTCCATTGGCAATAATGAAATTTTTCCCGTCACTGTATAATTTATAACATGAAAACCTTCCGGTATGATATTTTTTATCAGCTTTTCTACACCGGAATACAGTATTGTAGAAACATTCATGCACAAACACACAGAAATAACCATACTTACTACATTATTGCGAATCAACATTGCAATTGTCATGCATACTAATGCCAGTGCGAAATGAAGGATTACTTCCACAGCAAGATATTGAAAAAGCATTTCCACATTTCCAAACTTAATATATCCAAAAAATATCTGGTTTGAAATTATCTGTACTATCAAGAAAATTGCCAGGGTTAGTATGGTATATACAAGCAGAGAAAATACTTTTGCCCAGACAAGCCGGCTTCGTCTTGCCACCTGGCCTCCAATATTTTTTATATATCCGCTTTTCATATCTGCTGTTGAAAAAATCACGGCAAAAATAACAAGAAATAATGCGATGACTTTTCCCTGTAAATTTGCAGATACAATATCATACACCGTTACTTTTTCCGACGGCTGCGTGGGAAGTATTACACTCATTCCCACATTTAAATTTTCCGCTGAAGTCTGTTGTGCTTCCTGACTATTCTCCTGCGCAATCTCAGTATCACGAAATTCCTCCGCAGACAAATATGTTGTAAATACAATAACCAACGCCATTATTATCCATATCACATAAAAACTTTTTGTTTTCAGCATGCGGTAAAAATCCATTTTTATTACATTAAGCATTTGGGACACCTCCTGTCATATTTAAGAAATAACTTTCCAGCTCCTCGCTCTTTACGGACAATCCTTTTACGGAAATACCGGATTTTGCCAATTCCATATTTATTTCTGCGCTGTCATCCAGTCTTTCATAAATATAAATGTGCCGGCTGTCAACAACCTGATAGTTGCGAATTCCCATAGCGTCCAGCACCGGCAGCGCCGCTTCCGGATGTTCCAATGTCAGTTCCATTCGCTCGCTGCATCGCTTCATCAACTCTTCGTTGGTAATCTCTTCCAGAAGACTTCCCTTGTGTATAATTCCATAATCTGTTGCAATTTTAGATAACTCCTCTAATATATGGCTGGAAATAATAATTGTCATATTTCTCTCTTCTTTTAATTTTAAAAGAGTATCTCGAACCTCTGCAATTCCCTGTGGATCCAGTCCATTGATGGGCTCATCCAGAACCATTAAGTCCGGCTCGCCAACCAGCGCCAATGCAATTCCCAACCGCTGTCTCATTCCCAGAGAAAAATGTTTTGTTTTCTTTTTTTCAGTTCCCTCCAGCCCCACAACATTCAGAATATCTTCAATATATCCGGGCTTTTTTATTCCGAACAATTTACATTTTATTTTCAGATTGTCATAGGCATTCATATTTCCGTACAACCCCGGGTTCTCTATAAGACATCCCACTCTGGAACGGATTTTACTCAAATCCTTTCCCTGATATCCGAAAATTTCTATTTCACCACTTGTAGGCTTTGACAAACCACAAATCATTTTTAGAAAAGTAGTTTTTCCGGCGCCATTTCTTCCAATAAATCCATAGATACTTCCTTTTTTTAAATGAATATCCACATGGTCTACTGCCTTGTGACGACCATATTGCTTCGTCAGCCCGCGGGTACTTAACAATAATTCACTCATTTCTGCATCTCCTTATCTTTTTCTTTTATCTTATCGGAACATTCCTAATCAATCGCAAAGAAAAAGTAAAAAAAGTCTAAAAATGTAGGCGATATCCGATTCCCCACACTGTCTCTATGTATTCCTCCGCCGTTATTTTTTTTATTTTTTTTCTGATATTGCTAATATGCACATCCAGCGTTTTTGTCTCTCCCATATATGGTTCTTCCCATGCATACTCAAAAATATCTTCTTTACTGAAAACCTGCTTCGGATGCTTTAATAAAAGCTCTAATATGGCAAATTCCTGTTTTGTAATCTGGGGAATTTCTTTTCCATCCACTGTCACGCTGAAAGTTTCTTTGTTCAAAACAAGCTGTCTGAAAGAAAGAATATTTTGCTGCACCTCATCCTTTTTATGACGGAGCTGTACCTGTACCCGCGCAATCACCTCTTTAATTTCGAATGGCTTTGTTATATAATCATCCGCACCGCTTTTCAATAAATCTATTTTTTCGTCCATATCATCCTTGGCGGTCAGAACAATGACAGGCGTATTTTTTTTACTGCGTATCTCTGTTAAAACCTGTTCTCCCGTCATTCCCGGAAGCATTAAATCAAGTAATACAACAGAATAATTCTTTTGCTCCAAAAGCATCTTTGCCTCCGTTCCTGAAAATGCCTGTTCACAGGAATATCCTTCTTTTGACAACGCTTCTCTCAGCAATTCATTAATATTTGCATCGTCTTCTACAATAAGTATCGTTTCCATGATTACTCCTTATACTCCGTTTTATTTCTGAATATATTGTACTTTCTGTCTCTGTCAGTGATTTTATTTTATCATATCCTTTTATTATTTCTACCCTTCATCTGCCATAATCTTTCTTACTCTCTCCCCTTTATTTTATCTGTCCCATCTTTTCCTTTACAACATATAATAAAATAAATACTTAGGAAGGATTTGTTATGTATATACTAATTGGCATTATATTTGCCATATGCATTTTATTTTTTATGATTAACTTTTACCGAAGAAAATGTATTATTCGCAAGATCTGTTCCATGAATTTTTGTGAGAAGTTATACCTGTTAAATGATTTAGCGGCACCTTTCGGATTTTATTATGTTCCGGAACAGGATATCATAACATCAAGAACAGATGCCTGGCAGAAAGAATTTGGATACTGCCGGCTTTTTGATACATCCGCATCCGGTTTTAATATGATATTTGACTGTGAACCGGTCTATTTTGAATATGATGACCACACCTGGATGATAGAATTTTGGAAAGGACAATACGGAATAAATATTGGCGGAGAAATAGGAATCTATGAAGCAGACTCTCTTTTGCTCCCGGAACAATATGATCGTACACTTTTCCATAGTATTTCAGATCATGAATTATTCCCTATTTCTATGGAGTTAAATTTTAAAGGACAACCACTATTTTCTATTTCCCGGAAGCATTGGTGGCTTACCGGCTTTTATGTGGGAAATTACTGCGAGCCGGAAGATTTAAGTATGGATATCTCCATAACTTTTCCAAACGAAGAAATGCTTCTGTGTTTTGTGGAGAGCCTGGAACGTTTGGGATATGAACCATGCGAATTATGTGTATGCGGTCGGACAGTTTCCTTTCTGTTTTCCACCGCCCATACCTGGCAGCCAAGGCTGATTTCTTTTTGGCGCGCCCGTTTTTCCCAATGGCAGAACCGTATATTTTCTAAATTATATCGGCTTATTACGATTCCATTTACCTGTACAATGGACAGAATCTTATATTTATACTTTTTCCTGCCTGTTGCATTTCGCCACCTGCTTTGTTTTAAAAGAAATCGGAAACAGAAATTCCATAAAGAAAATAAGAAACTTTCCTGTAAAAATTGTAATCACAACTCTCGTAAGAAATGCAATTTCAACCATGACAGAAAGTGTGGGAAACGCCCATGAGTTGTTCAAAACGTATTTCAAAGGCTTTTCAGAACGCTCTGCGTCTTCCTCTCGCTCAGGACTCCAAATACGTAATTTTTAGTGATTGCCACCGTGGCACAGGCAGTGCCGGCGATAATTTTTTAAAGAATGAATTTATATGGCTGGCTGCTATGAAATATTATTTCCCAAGAGATTTTACCTATATTGAATTGGGAGATGGAGATGAATTGTGGGAAAACCGCTCTCTTGAAGCTATCAAAAGCATGCACCCGGATACTTTTAAAATAATATCAAAATATTTTCAGAAAAACAGATTTTATTCCGTATACGGCAATCACGACATTGTCAAAAAGAAAGAATCGTTTCCGGACAAACACTTGCAAAACTATTATTGCGTTCATACCATGTGCACTAAACCTTTGTTTCCCGGCATACGTTTTTATCCGGGAATCATTCTTGAGGATCAAGAGGGGCAAAAGGACATTTATCTTACCCATGGACATCAGGCAGACACCCTGAACAGTACACTTTGGCCGCTTTCCCGTTTCTTAGTTCGGTATATATGGCAGCCTTTGGAATATTTGGGTATTCCTGATCCTACCAGTGCTGCCAAAAACAATACCAAAAAGAAAAAATCAGAAAAACGCTTAACAACCTGGGCACAACAAAACAACCGCCTTCTCATTACCGGGCACACCCATCACCCGATGATTGGCACGAAAGATTCACCCTATTTTAACACCGGCAGTTGCGTATCTCCAACCGGCATTACCTGCATTGAAATTGAAAACAGATGTCTGTCACTGGTCAAATGGGCTTTGGGAACAAGAAAGAATCAGACTGCATATGTAAAAAGAGAAATTCTTGGAGAAAAAATTTGCATTAATGAATATTAGATAATAAAACAGGGAGATAAAAATTTTTCTCCCTGTTATTATTTCAGTTTCTCTATCTGTTTTTGTTTTTAAGATCGGGTAAATACCCACAGATTATTAATCTGATGTTCCAATGTGTCATAATCCCACAACCGGCTTTTCTCTTTGCTGTTCGGATCATTCACCTGAATCTTCCCATCATTGATTCCGGTCAAAACGATAAAATGTCCGGTTGTTGTAAAATCGCCTGGACGCATACTGCAGATTATAGGATGCCCATTCTCTAATTCCTGAAAAATAATATTTTGATCCAATACCAATTCTTTGCCCCGGATACCAAATTTCCCGCATCCTTCTGTCATTAAGCTCCAACCGGTGCCTATACCTTCCACGTAATACCCGTTTTTTGCCGCATATTTTGCTACTTTGTAAGGTGTAATACTATCATCTCCTGTCAGCCCGGCAGCTACCATAGAAAGTGCCGTAGGTCCGCAACCATTAATGGCAATAATATTATCACCATATTTTGCATAACCCCATTTCTCGTCCCACTGGAGGAGCTTGGGAATTTTTCCTTGCTTTATCTTTCCTATACTGCCTGCCGGCTTTGAATCTTTCTTTTGGGGATAATGATACACAAAATCTATGGTCTCGTGGTTATTTTCTAACAGTTTTAATATTTCCTCCGGATACTGATCAGAATTTTTTTTAATCTCCCGAAATTTTATTCTGGTCTCTCTATCCATACCGTAGTATGGTTTCCATTGGATTGCAATAATGATGGCGGCTGCAATTATTCCAAGTAACAATACTTTCCTTAGAAATTTTTTTCTTTTCTTCCTTTTATAATATTTTCTTTTGTCCATTTTTTTCTGCTTCTTTCAATTTCCATTATTCGGCACTTCGGTTCTAAGTTCTAAAATCTGCATATTTTTTACCGGATTCATAAACGCAAAATATTAGATACCTTAATATTTTATTGCGCTATCGTCAATTTTACAAGGTATCTAATATTTATTTTGTTTAATTCTGTATTCTAATCTGCTGTTCTTGTATTAAAGGATAAGTCACCAGCTCTTTCCCATTCAGGTTCTCCCTGTGCATATCAATTCCCGTAATCTGATGATTTCCATATGTTGTATAATAATATATGCCTTTATCTGTATTACAACATGAAGTATAGAGGGTCATTTCATATTGTTCATTCCCTGCCAGAGAGCATCCTCTCTGTTGTTCCGCTGCGCCTAATATATGAAAAAACTGGCCTACGCTGTCTGATTCTGACTCACCGCAAACGGAATTCATTTTTGTAAAGGCGGCTCTCACAAAACGGGACATGGATGATAAATCCCCCGGCAGTCCCAGAGCTCCCATGCCTCTGCAATAAATACCCAGATTCAATTCTTTTGCAAAATTATTTTCCGGATCTTTTTTAGACAATCCCATATAATTATTCAGATTAAACATTTGCATAGGAAAAGAGGGATTGTTCGTCAACACCCCCACCGGATTGTCATAAATTTTTAATCCTTCCTTTACGGATTCTACTACAATTGATTTTTGTCGGTCACTAATCATCCAATGCAGCGGCGCCAGTGGAAGTTCTTCACTGAAATTGATGTTTACAAGATTCATGTCTGCCATAAGATTTCCGGCCTCTGCCACGGTAGCACACTTTCCCAAAATCCAGGGAATCAATTCAAATGGACTTATGTTGTCCATTCCCGCTGACTCCGGCTTGTAATCTGCATTGTCCGGGAAATTTAATCCTGCCATGCTCAAACCTTTTTCATTGGTGGCATCGTAATATAATGGGTATCCGTTTATCACTGTCGCCATACCGATTATGGCATAGTGGCTCTTCATTTCCTTTACTTTTAAGAATGGAAAGGGAAAATTTCGGGGCGTTATGGTCACAACTTCATTGTAGGAAATTTCATAGTCCAATGTGCGTCCAAAATAGTGATCTTTTGTCTTGTAAGTTATTGCTGTACACATGGTGGCACCTCCGGCAAAATGTTTTTATTAGTATGCGCTCACCATTGTTTTTTATCTATATCATTTCTGAATCTAAATAAGTTTCTGCCTCTTGAATCAATTTCTTTGTACTTTCAATTCATTTTCCAACAAATGGATCTGTCTTTCTTCTCGAATAAAAGCCTTTATAAATTTTTAATATTATTTTGTATCACTGACTTTATCCAATACGAAACATGCCTCTCGAATTTTTTCTTCATCTGCTCTCCATATAGTATATTCACTCATAACAGGCAATCCCATGGAAACCTCTTTATTCCGATATACCATAGCACTTTCCATCTCCTTTTTCCCACTCATATGAAACGCTCTGGCACCTGTGTATGGTGCTAACTGCGAGATTGCCTCTGCATTTACGCCACCGCCAATCATAATTTCTATCTTATCTCCTGCCTGCTCCACCAAATCTTTTAACAGTTCTTTTCCGTCTATACAGTGATTTTTCTGCCCGGATGTGAGAATTGTATCAATCCCCAAATACTTTACCCGCTCCAGAGTTTCATAGGGATTTTTACAGACATCAAAGGCGCGGTGAAGTGTGACAGCCATGCCTCCAGCCTCTTTTATCAATATTTTTATTCGATTGATATCCAAATTTCCATCCGGTTTCAGAATCCCAATCACAATTCCATCCGCACCAAGTTTCCGAAACATTTTCACTTCTTCTTTTATAATAGAAAACTCGTATTTCGTGTAACAAAAATCACCAAAACGCGGGCGAATTAAAACACGGATTGGAATATCTGTTACTTTTCTTACTTCTTTTAATAGAGCTTCGCTTGGCGTTGTTCCTCCGATAATAAGATTAGAACACAGTTCGATTCGGTCTGCACCGCCTCCGGCTGCTGCAAGGGCAGATTCTACGGAATCAACGCAGACTTCGAGAATGTGCTTGCAATTATTTTCTTTTGGCGTCATTTTTTGAATCATATCTTCCTCCATTATCTTACAATTTTTATCCACATTTTTCTTCTTATATCCTTCAACGCTTTCTGACGAACATTCATATATTTTTCAATAAGTATACTATATCTCATCATAAATTTGTTGTGTAAAATGAAACATCACCCTATAAAAAAAGCATTTACTTAACAGGAAGCAAATGCCTTTATTCTTTATTCTATATTCTGAAAATTTAATTTTTGTTTTTTATATTATTTGATAAATTTATAATCTCTGCAAATCCCGGAAAAAGTGTTCTACAAATCAAAACAGCACACCAATATGTAAAAGCAATGCTGATTAAAAACTCTATGACGGTATATGAGGAACATGCTCCTACCGTTGCACTCTGTTCATATAAAAATCCCACTCAAAAACAGCTTTCTCAAAAGCTACTTCTAACAAGTATGATTCTGCCATAGTGTTTGCTTCCGCTTCGTCGCAAAACTCTATTCCCATCCGATAAACATACTGATTATCTATTTCTTCTTTCTTAGCCATGGAAAACAGATACGCACCCTCACAAGACTTAATCAATTCCATTATCTGCCCGTCGGTCAAAGGTTCATCAGGTATCTCCTTTAAAAGCTCATCATTGGCATTATAGTACCTGTATCCTTCCTTAACACCGGAAAGAATTTTCCCGGCTATAAATCTTACTGTGGTTGTTCCTGCATAACTTTCTGTATAATTTGTGTTCTGAGAGTTGTCCGGCTTTACAATTAACGCCTCTAACTCCAAACAAATCAGGTTGTTTTCCACTTCAAATTTATTTATTACGCTGTCATCAAAAGAAAATTTTTCAATTTCATTGACTGATTTATATTTCATTTATTCTCCTGCTGCAAGTTCAAATTCTTTTACAATTTCCTGATCCGGCTTCTTTGTACAAAGGGACACAATCACAATAAATACACAGGAAATCACAAATGCCGGGAATAGTTCATAGATTCCCCACATTCCGCCCAAAGGTTTCAAAAACTGCTTCCACACAAACACGGAAATTCCGCCTGCCAACATTCCGGCAATGGCCCCCGGTCGGTTAATTCTCTTCCAGAACAAAGAAAACAGCATCACCGGACCAAAGGTGGCGCCAAATCCTGCCCATGCAAAAGATACCAATGTGAAAATAACACTGTTTTCATCCCATGCAATCACAAGCCCAATCAGAGCAATCAAAAGTAATACAACTCTGGAAACATTCATAACCTTTTTATCATCCGCTTTTCCCTTTTTCAAAATACCTTCATAAATATTCTTGGAAAATGCAGATGCCGCAATTAACAGATACGAGTCCGAAGAGCTAATCGTAGCAGCCAGAATTCCTGCCATAATGATACCTGCCAGAACTGCCGGAAGCAGATTTTGAGAGAGTACAATAAATACATTTTCCGCCCCACTTGCCGTTGCCAAAGATGCATCTGTCGGAAACAGCGCACGACCGATTACACCGATGCATACAGCAGCAAACAGAGAAATCACACACCATATAGCGGCAATTCTTCTGGACTTTTTCAGCTCTCCTTCTTCACGAATTGCCATAAATCGAAGAAGCACCTGTGGTACTCCAAAATATCCGAGTCCCCAGGACAATGTAGAAATAATCGTAAGAAAACCATATTCCCCTGCATCGCCAAACTGTGCTGCACCGTTGACAGCCAACTGAACGCCATTGCTGTCCGTCTTCGGTGATGCAATTCCAAATAAATCCAGAAATCCCGGAATATTTTTTACATTTTCGATTACTGCATCAATCCCACCGGCGGCATTTGTACCCAAAATCAGAATCGTCAAAAGTGCAATTACCATAACAACTGCCTGCATAAAATCGGAAGCGCTTTCCGCCAAAAATCCTCCAATAAAGGTATAAACCACTACAAAAATTGCTCCTGCAATCATCATGGAATGATAAGAAGCGCCGAAAAGGGTAGAAAACAGCTTTCCGCAAGTGACAAAGCAGCTTGCTGCATATACGGTAAAAAACACCAGAATAAATATTGCAGAAATTCCAAGAATCACCTTTTTCTTCTCGTGAAAACGGTTGCTTAAGAAATCCGGAACAGTAATTGCGTCGCCGGAAACTGCCGAATAACGTCTCAGTCTCTTAGCTACAATCAGCCAGTTTATGTAAGTGCCAAGGGCAAGTCCTATAGCCGTCCATGCCGCATCTGAAATGCCGCACCAGTAAGCCACTCCCGGAAGTCCCATCAACAGCCATCCGCTCATATCAGATGCCTCTGCGCTCATTGCCGCAACCCATGGTCCCAGAGAACGTCCTCCCAGAAAATAGTTTTCAGAATTTGCCTGCGCACGCTTCGCGAAATACAGACCGATGCAAATGACAATCAACATGTAGCCAATCATCGCAAATAAGATTTTCATTGTATCGCCTGACATTTTATTCCCTCCCAAATTAAAAATATTATAAATTTTAACAAAATTTTTACATACTGTAAAGTTTTTCCCCAATATCGTGCAATTTCAATTTTTCATTTTAAAAGTGCACCTCTCTATCCCCATATTGTATCAATTTAATAGAATAAACTATATTTTAAAAGTTTGACAAAAAGATTATCCCAACCTAATATTAAAATAACATTCAAAAATAAAATTTTTGAAAAAGCGAGGCAGCAAAAAAATGAAATTAATTATACAATACATCCATCGTCATCTTATCATTTTCTTTACATCGCTGTTTTTCTTAACCATTGAGACTATGGCAGACCTTTTACAGCCTACCTTTATGGCGCACATCGTAGATGACGGTGTGGAAAATGCAGATATAAAACGGATTCTTTTTTACGGGATAATAATGTTGTGCATTGCTCTTGCCGGCGCTCTGGGGGCCGTTATGCGTAACCGGTTTGCCAGTTGCACTTCCCAGACAATCAGTAAAGAACTCCGCTCGGATATGTTCCGGAAGGTACAGACACTTTCTCTGGAAAACATCGACCGGCTGCAGCCGGCTTCTATCATTACACGTATTACCAACGACGTAACACAGATTCAGGAGTTTATCAACAGCTGCATGCGTATGATGGTCAAAGCTCCCATTACCTGTCTTGGCGCCATTATACTGGTCATCATTCAGACGCCAAAACAAATACCAATTATGGTAATGATTCTGATCATTGCATTTGCACTGATTGCAGCGAATATGAAACTTGGCTATCCTCTGTTTGGAATTTTACAAAGAAAATTAGACCGATTAAACAATGTCAGCCGTGAATTTCTTTCTTCTATTCGAATTGTCAAAGCTTTTAATGCCGAACGTCAGGAGACCGCAAAATTCGAATCCGCCTCCCTGGAACTGGCAGGAGCCGGTACTTCCGCTATGCGTGTTATGGCAGTGTTTGCCCCTCTTATCAATCTGACCGTCAATTTCGGTATCGTGGTTCTTCTTTGGATTTCCAAGAACCAAAATAGTACGGAAATCGGCCGATTAATGGCTTCCGTAAACTACATGACACAAATTTTATTTTCTATGGGTATGATTTCTAATATTCTGAATACAGCAGTCCGGGCAATCGCTTCTTCCGAACGAATCAGCGAAGTCTTAAATGAAATTCCTGCGCAGAAAACCTCGCGTAAACCTTTACGCCCTGAATGGAAAGGCGAGATTAGATTTAATGATGTGTCTTTTTCATATGCCGGTGCCGGTAAAGCGGCGTTAAATCACATTAACTTTTGTGCAAAGCCGGGAGAAACCATTGGCATTATCGGTCCAACAGGCTCAGGAAAAACTACTTTGGTAAATCTGATTCCACGATTCTATGATGCAACACATGGAAGTATTCAAATTGACGGAGCCGATGTGACCCGGTTGGATGAAAAAGATCTCAGAACAGTTGTAACCGTTGTTCCACAAAAAGCCCTTCTCTTCACCGGAACAATTCTTGAAAATTTACGTTGGGGCAAAAAGGATGCAACGGAAATCGAAATAAAGCGTGCCGCTGAAATTGCATGCGCAGATTCTTTTATCACGCAAACGGAGAACGGATATCATACGCTTCTTGGTCAGGGGGGCGTGAATCTCTCCGGAGGGCAAAAACAACGAATTGCTCTGGCCAGAGCCTTAGTTCGAAAACCCCGAATATTAATTTTGGATGACTGCACCAGTGCTTTAGACGCCGAAACGGAAGCGGCTGTACTGTCTGGTCTGCGTCAGAAATTACAGGGTGTCACGGTATTACTGATCAGTCAGAGAATTTCCACCGTGCGAAAAGCAGACCGTATTCTTTGTCTGGAGAACGGAACTATACAGGGATTTGGTTCCCATGAAAAACTGATGGCTGCATGCCAAACCTATCAGGCAATATATCATTCACAGATTGGAGATAATAATGGCTAATTCAAATATGACTCCGCCTCCTTCCGCAATGGGAGGCAAACACAAAGGGCTTCACGGTATTGTGCAGAAACCCCGTGATTTAAAAGGTACACTTCTTCGATTATGGCATCTGACAAAAGGTAACCGAAAAGGGCTTGGCTGGATTTTTTTATTTTCAGCACTGGCTTCGGCATCTGCCATACTTTCTCCTTTTGTCATTGGGCAGGCCGTAACCGCAGTTGATAACAAAAATTCCGTTGTCGCTATTCTTCTAATTTTAATCGGGCTTTATGTAGGCGACTGGCTCGTGCGTTTTTTGCAACAGTTTCTTATGGCCGCCGTTGGACAAAAAATGATCCACCGCATTCGGACAACACTGTTTGATGCCATGAAAAAACTGCCTCTTTCCTTTTTTGACCACAGACAGCACGGGGAACTTATGAGCCGTCTTACAAATGATGTAGACAATATCAGTACAACCATTTCCAATTCATTGACACAGCTTCTGACATATTTGTTTACAATTATCGGTATTTTCTGTATTATGCTCTCGCTCAGTCCCCTACTCACAGTTGTTTCTCTTGTAGGAGTAGGGCTGATTTTTCTGCTGACCCGTATTGTCACTTCCCATACCCGGAAGCTTTTTTCTGAACAGCAGAAAATTCTCGGGAAGTTGAATGGACAAATAGAAGAAACTATTTCCGGCGAAAATGTTGTCAAGGCATTCTGCCGCGAAAATGAAATGATAGAAGAATTTGAAGAAAGTAATGAAGCGCTGTGCCGTGTTGCCACTCAGGCATTAATCTGGTCCGGCTATCTAATGCCGATTACCAACGTAATTAACAATTTAAGTTTTGTGGCAATCTCTGTCATCAGTGGTATTCTTTCCATCAAAGGCTATATTTCTATTGGCATGATTTCCAGCTTTTTACTGTATATCCGACAATTTTCAAGACCTTTTGTGGACATAGCCAATATTTACAACAATTTTCAGACTGCCGTTGCCGGTGCGGAGCGAATTCTGGATATTCTGGATGAGACGCCGGAACCGGAGGACATTCCAAATGCCCTTCCTCTGACATCTCCGAAAGGCGATATTGAGCTGCGGAATGTGGTATTTGGCTATACACCGGATATGCCGATTTTAAAAAATATTTCTCTGAAAATTCCAGCCGGAACAAAAACTGCAATTGTCGGCTCCACTGGTGCAGGAAAAACCACCATTATTAACCTGCTTACCCGTTTTTATGATGTTAACAGCGGTCAGATTCTATTAGATGGACATGATTTGCGGGAATACCGCATGGAAGACTTGCGCAGTTCTTTTGGTGTTGTATTACAAGATACCGCACTCTTTGCTGAATCCATCCGGGATAACATCAGCTATGGAAGAGAGCATATGGATATGGAAGATATCATCGCCGCCACAAAAACCTCCGGTGCCGATGCTTTTATTGAACGGTTGCCGAATGGGTATGATACAGTGCTGACACAGGGCGGCATGGAGTTAAGCCAGGGCGAACGGCAGATGTTAACAATTGCCCGGGCCGTGCTTGCCGATGCACCGATTTTAATTTTAGACGAAGCTACCAGTTCCGTAGATACAGTGACCGAACAGCGAATCAGCAATGCAATGCGCAAAATCACCACAGGACGTACTTCCTTTATCATTGCCCACCGTCTATCTACAATTAAAGATTCCGATTTCATTATCTTGCTGGAAGACGGTCATATTGCCGAACAAGGAAGCCACAAGGAATTAATGGCTTTGAACGGTAAATATGCATCCATGTACAAAACACAGATGAATGCATGAGTCATACCCTTTTATCAAACTTTAACTCTTTTGAAACTCACTGAATTCCAATCCTTCATTGCGCTCCAGCATCATTTTTATGGACCACTCATTTGTAAAAAGTATCAGAGGGTTATCTTTCATATCTTTCACTTTTTTTGTATCGCTTGGACATTTCAGTTTGTTCAGGTCCACTCCCCCGTCTTTCACCCATCGGATATAATTGTACGGCAGCGGATCAAGACGCACATCACAGCCGTACTCATTTTTCATTCTATATTTTAATACGTCAAACTGAAGCACACCGACTACCCCTACTATGATTTCTGACATCTCAAGATTGTAGTCCTGAAACATCTGGATTGCACCTTCCTGGGCAATCTGCGTGACTCCTTTCATAAATTGCTTTCGCTTCATAGAATCAAGAGCAATCAGTCTGCAAAAATGTTCCGGCGCAAAAGTGGGAATTCCCTCGTAAGCAAATTTCTTTCCCGGCATACAAATCGTATCTCCAATAGAAAAGATTCCCGGATCGAATACTCCCATCACGTCTCCGGCATATGCCTCATCAATAACTTTTCTGTCCTGTGCCATAATCTGCTGTGGACGGGAAAGTTTCATCTTTCTGCCGCTCTGTACGTGAAATACTTCTTTTGTGGCGTCAAATTTGCCGGAGCATATTCTCATAAATGCAATACGGTCATGATGCGCCTTATTCATATTTGCCTGAATTTTAAACACAAATCCTGAAAACGGTTCTTTCACCGGATCAATCAGACCTGCGTCAGACATTCTTGGAAGCGGAGACTCCGTCATCTTAAGAAAATGTTCCAGAAATGTTTCTACACCAAATGTTGTAAGTGCCGAGCCGAAAAATACCGGAGACAATTCTCCTCTGTCTACCAGTTCCTGATCAAAAGGGTCGCTTGCACCATCCAGAAGTTCCGTATCCTCCACCAACTGCTCATACAATTCTTCTCCGATTTCTTCCCGAAACTTAGGATCCTCCAGTTTGTAAGTTGTCTCTGCCGCACTCTTTGCGCCGCCTACGGAAACTGCCTGAAACATGGAAATTTTATTTGTGTCCCTGTCGTATACGCCCTTAAATCTTTTTCCCGATCCAATAGGCCAGTTAATCGGGCATGTTTTTATTCCGAGAACATTTTCAATCTCTTCCAGCAGTTCGTAGGGATCTCTCGCCTCAAGATCCATTTTGTTTATAAATGTAAATATGGGAATATGTCTCATAACGCAGACTTTAAAGAGTTTGATTGTCTGTGCCTCAACACCTTTGGATGCATCAATCACCATAACTGCAGAGTCCGCCGCCATCAGTGTCCGGTATGTGTCCTCTGAAAAATCCTGATGCCCCGGTGTATCCAGAATATTGATACAATATCCGTCATATTGAAACTGCAGTGCCGAGGAAGTGACAGAAATACCTCTCTCTTTTTCTATGTCCATCCAATCGGAAACGGCATATTTGGAATTTGCCTTTCCCTTTACGGAACCTGCCGTATTGATAGCCCCACCGTACAGCAAAAATTTTTCTGTAAGTGTAGTCTTACCGGCATCCGGATGGGAAATAATTGCAAAGGTTCTTCTGCTTTCTATTTCGTTTCTTATATTTTCTTCCATAATAACTTATAATCTCCAAACTTATTTTTTCATATTTGCTGTCATTTTTTGAATTCCTATTTATGGCAATATGAAAGCCGCGGTACAAATCATCAATACTATTTTGTACCGCGTTTTATTATATACAATTATTGCTATTTCCTCAAGGCAGAGTTTGAATGATACTCCCTGCTGCCTAATTGCAATTTAACTTTTTCCACTCCGATACTCCGATGGGGTACAAAAATATTTTTTCCGAAATTCTTTTGCAAAATAACTCATATCATAAAACCCGCAGTGAACTCCGATATCTGAAATTGCCCTGTCCGATGCAATCAGTAACTCCGCTGCTTTCTGAATACGGTACTGTTTTACATACTGAATTGGTGTTACTCCAATTGTTGCCTGAAAACATCGCAGACACTCACTCTCGCTGATGGTGGCGCTGTGGGCGATATCCTTTACCTTTATTTCATTTCCAAAATTTTTCTGTATATAACTGAGCATACTTTTAATTCGTTCTTCATTACGCTTTAGTTTTTCAGAATGTGGGTTTTCCAAATGCGGATAATTGGAAACCATAAGAAAAATAAACTGCGATAAAGCATTCCGCACATCAAATTCATATCCTTCCGGCTCATCTGCACATTTTTGCCATGCCTCTTCTATATAATTACAGGCTTGCTTTTCCCATTCATTCTGTGGGTGCAGACATACAAATGCAAATGCAGTATCATTCATCAAAGGACGTAAATACTTCTGCCAGAAAATACTGTCTCCACTTCCACCTATAAGTCTGGCATGAAAACATATCGAATGCAGTCTGCACTCTGAATCATCCACATTACACACACTGTGCAATATTTCAGTATTTATAAAAAAAGCACTGCCTTTTTCAAGAATCACTTTTTCGGTATCTGTGGCGACCTGCACGCTCCCCTCTGTGACAACTGCCACTTCCAATTCGTCATGCCAATGCCATGGCACGGAATTCTTATATAAATCATCCCAGTAACAGGCAACGGGAAAAAGCATGTCTCCATGTTCTTTTAATTCCAATCCCGTATCATCTGTTATCGTAATACAATCCGATAGTGCCATATTTTCTCCTTTTTTGACGTTTTTATCATATTACTTGGTGTATTTTTCCTAACTGTTGATACTATATGCTGATATAATCATATCAAATGCGCCCGGGTAAATCAATGATATCAGATAATGAAGAATCCTACAAAAGAGATATCTTTCATTACTATTTTGTGATAGTCAAAAACGACAGAATGGAGGAATCAAATGTTTCAATTATTATTACCAATTATTTATCTTGCTTTTATCAGTCTGGGATTGCCGGATTCCCTTCTCGGCTCTGCCTGGCCATCCATGTATACGACCATGAATGTTCCCATTTCCTATGCAGGTATTGTATCCATGATTATTGCTGCGGGAACAATCATTTCCAGCTTATTTACCGACCGACTGACCAGAAAGCTTTCCACCGGAAAGCTTACCGCCATAAGTGTCGCCATGACAGCCCTTGCGCTGTTCGGATTTTCCATCAGCAGTTCCTTTTGGATGCTATGTCTTTGGGCCATTCCTTATGGTCTGGGAGCCGGAAGCGTGGACGCTTCTCTCAACAACTATGTGGCACTGTATTATTCCAGCCGCCATATGAGCTGGCTGCATTGTATGTGGGGCATCGGCACTTCCATCGGTCCATATATTATGGGATTTGCGCTGACCAATGGCAGTGGGTGGCATATGGGATATCGCTACATCTCCATAATGCAGATTGTCCTTACCTTCATTCTTATTATCAGTCTGTCATTGTGGAAAGACAAAGCAAACAATGATTCCGGACATCCCCAAAACACTTCTGCTCCTTTATCACTGCCTGCTATTTTGAAATTTCCCGGAGCAAAAGAGGCCATGATTACATTTTTCTGCTACTGTGCATTGGAATCAACAACAGGATTGTGGGCAAGCAGTTATCTGGTTTTGCACAATGGTGTCAATTCCGAAACTGCTGCAACCTATGCCAGTCTGTTCTATATTGGTATCACGATCGGGCGTGGTGTCACCGGATTTGTTTCACTCAAATTCAGTGATGCACAACTGACACGTCTCGGTCAGGTAATGATTGTCATTGGTATTTTGGTTCTGCTAACGCCTTACATATCCATTGCAGGTCTTATCTTCATCGGTCTTGGCTGCGCCCCAATATTTCCTTGTATGCTGCACGCCACACCAACCCACTTTGGATATGACAACTCTCAGGCAATTATGGGGGCACAGATGGCTTGTTCTTATGTCGGCACCTGTCTTATGCCACCAATATTCGGTTTGATTGCAAATCATATTAATATTGCTTTATTCCCGCTGTTTTTATTTGTCATCATTGTATTAATGATTTTCATGCATACAAAACTGTTGCATAAAGTCGGGAAAAAAGATGCCGCAACAATCCGCTCTCATTAAGGCGGATTGTCGCGGCACAATATCAATACGCTTCTATCTTTATCTCATATTCTTTTTCAAAAACATCTCCGGCTTCTAAGCTGTTCGTCCAATCTCTGTCCTGTATTTCTCCTGCAAAATCAAAACTGTCACATCTGCCATACCATGGTTCAATACACACATAGGAAGCTTTACTGTCGGGCATTGACCAGACACCGAATAAAGGCACATCAAACTTCACGGATAAGTATGGTCTCTTCCTTTCATCACACAAGGAAACTTTGTGGGTCTGATGATTTTCCAACACCAAAGCATCATTGTCAAACAAACTTTCTGTTATAGGAAGGAATCCTTGTTCTAATTGATAAATTTTGTGCTTACCATTCACAAGACCTGTATTTATGTCAATTATTGTTGTATTGATTTCATCTAAACCATAAAATTTTATGTAACAATCTGTTCTTTTTAATTCCTCTTTAAGGGGACATGCAAACGCCGGATGACCTCCGATGGAAAAGTACATTTTCTTTGTGTCTTTATTGTACACTCTCCATTTTATTTTCAGATTTTTCCCGACAATGCGATACTCATTTTCCAGGCGAAATCGAAAAGGAAACATTTCTCTTGTACGTTCTGTATCCTCTAAAGCAAACACCAGGGAATTATCCGTCCTATCTGCCAGCGCAAATTCCATATCTCTGGCAAAGCCATGCTTTGTCATTTTATATGTTTTGCCACCAAAGGAATATTCTCCATTCTTTAACATCCCAATAAAAGGAAATAAGATAGGAGAAGTTTTTCCCCAATATTTAGCATCGGCGCACCACATATACTCGCGGTTATTCTGATTGTCTTTCAGGGACCTTAATTCAGCACCCTTGGATTCCACCTGAATGGAAATCTGTTCCCCTTTTAATACATAAATCATAACTTATCTCCCTTCCATATCTTACCGGATAAACGAGTGCTGTGGACTTTTTAATATATTCCCTTCTTTTATGATATACTGAATATCCAGATTTTTATCCAATAATACCACATCCGCTACTTTGCCCGGCGCCAGACCGCCGTATTGATCGTATATTCCGATGGCTTTTGCCGGATTCATTGTAGCGCACTTAATTGCGCTGGCAAGAGGCACTTTCATTTCTTTCACAGCCTTACGGAGACAGTTCATCAGATTTGTTACCGAACCGGCAATATTTCCTTCTTTCGTCAGTGTTGCAACATTGCCTTTTACCGTAACATCCTGTCCTCCCAAAGTATACTGTCCGTCTTCCAAACCGCACGCCATCATACTGTCACTGATAAAAATAATCCTATCATCGCCAAACATCTTAAAAGTTGTTCGCACTGTAACCGGGTGGCTGTGAACACCGTCACATATAAGTTCCACCATAACATTTTCATTATCACAGGCTGCTCCGATAACGCCCGGCGCTCTGTGTGCAAACGGAGGCATCGCATTATAAAGATGTGTAACATGATTTGCCCCTCTATCGAAGGCCTCCTTTGCCGTGTCATAGTCCGCTGCAGTATGAGCCAGTGAAATCCGCACTTTATCCTTAACTTTCTCAATGAACTCCATTGCTCCTTCTGTTTCCGGTGCAATGTCTACCAATTTTATGAGTCCTCCCGCTGCTTTCTGTAATCTTTCGAACATTTCCGCATCAGGATTGTGAATATACTCCGGATTTTGCGCACCTTTCTTTTCCATGGAAATAAAAGGACCTTCCATATTAATGCCCACTAAAGTTGCACCTTTTTTATTTTCATAAGACGCGGCATTTTTAAAAATGTCCGTCAGCTGTTCCTCAGAAAAAGTCATGGATGCAGGGCAAATTGTGGTAATACCATTTTTCAGCTCATATTCCGCCATCTTTTCTATGGCTTCCGGAGTACCATCGCAAAAATCATATCCCACACAGGCATGAAAATGAATATCTGTCAATCCCGGGATAACATATAAATCTGTTGCATCAATTTCCTCGCCGGATGCTGAAATAGCAATCTTACCATTTTCTATATATAAGTCACCATCCGAAAACTGACCGTTCTCTCCAAATATTTTACCGTTTTTTATAATCATAATATTCAATCCTTTCGCATTTTATGGGTTCACAATATCTAAAAGCTCAGATAAGGCAGCTCTGTCTCCCACAATCGTCACATCATTATGAAGCTGTAATACCGAAGCCGGTACTTCCGGTGTGACAGGACCGGCAAATGCTTTTGCCACAATATCTGCCTTGTTTTCTCCTGATACAACAACTAAGATCTTTTTTGCCTGCATAATGGTTTTGATTCCCATTGTATAAGCCTGTCTGGGCACATCTTCTTCCTTCTCAAAAAATCTCTTATTTGCCTCAATGGTGCTTTCCGTCAGATTAACACAATGTGTTTCTTTCTCAAAAGCTTCCCCCGGCTCATTAAAGCCGATATGACCGTTGTGTCCCAATCCCAATAACTGAAGATCAATTCCCCCGGTACTATAAATAATTTTATTGTATTCATCACAGGCCTTCCTTGAATCTTTTTCCAGACCATTCGGAACAAAAGTTTTCGACTTATCAATATTGATTTTGTCAAAGAAATTTTTATTCATAAAGTAACGGTAACTTTGTTCATTTTCTCCTGACAATCCTTTATATTCATCCAAATTTACGCTGGTAACATGGGAAAAATCCAAATCACCCTTATTATACCAGTCAACCAGCTGCTCATAGATTCCTATTGGTGTTGAACCTGTGGCCAATCCAAGCACACAGTCCGGTTTTAATATAATCTGCGCCGATATAATATTTGCTGCCTTTCGGCTCATCTCCTTATAATCTTCACCGCAATAAATTCTCATAATTATTTCTCCTCATCCTCATATTCAAAATAACTGATACGTTCCATTTTTCTGTTCAATAAAGTATCACTTATATATCGCTGATTCCAAAGTTCACTTCCTTTATATCCGGAAGCATCAATATAAACCGGCTTTCCGTCAAAGTTAACATAGGTCATCGTGTATGCCTGTTCCCGTCCCCACGTTCCTATAACAATATGTGCAGGGATACCGGCTTTATTGCATAGTCTTGTCAAAACTTTTGAAAAACCGGAAGTTGTAGCCTTTTCTCCAACGACACAGGAACAATGACTTTTAAAATATATTTCTTCAAAGGCTTCACTCATTGTATCCACATTCTCCGTGCTATTCATTATCTCCTCATCAACTTTTAAATGTTCATCCATCCAATCTAAAAAATAATCTATGGCTTCTTTTGTGCCATATTCGCTTGGCATTGCCGATACCACATCATCAAGTATCTGTTCTGTTTCCTGTTTCATTTCCAATACTGTATTTTTTCTTTCCTCATCCATCTCGGCTAAGGGTTCTTTTAACGCGTCCAGATTCTTAACATAGCCATCATCATCTATTTCACCCTGTATGTCAATGCCTTCTGCCGGATATAAAAACACTATACATTTTACTATAACATTATCTTTGATTTCCAAAATATTATTTGCTGTATAACTAACATTTTGATTATTTTCATTCATTGGTACATCTACAATTGCATAAAAGTAATCTTCCTGCCCGCATTCCAAAGCCTGGGAAACTCTTGCATATTCTTCCCCATTCAGAGCTTCCGCAAATTCTATTTCTCCACCGGAAAAATTTTCTATCGCATTTTTAAGGGTATCATATGCCCCTTTTTCTTTATCACTCAACTGTTCATAATAAAAGGTATCTTTTACATTCCCTTCATTTCTTGGAGGATTGCCTATTTGCTTTTCATATGGATTATCCATATACTTTTTATGCTGCCATATTGCCAATAAAGCTATCACTATTATTGCAATTATAATTCCCACAACAATTGAGGGATGTTTCTTTAAGAACTTAATCACGATTTTGTTTCCTCCTTCGATACCTTTTATATCATTAAATCCAGTATACCATAATAATATAAAACAGGGGATGCCATATGGCATCCCCGGATATATTTTTTAAGATGCTCTCACTATTGACAGAGTTTCTTAAATTCATCGGCTACAAACTGAACCTTTGTACCGATAATAACCTGTACGTTTGTCTTTCCAGGTCTCATAACACCTGCAACACCTGCAGATTTAATCTTCTTTTCATCAACCATTGTATTGTCCTTAACTTCAAGGCGAAGTCTTGTAATACAGTTGTCAATAGACGCAACATTTTCTTTTCCGCCAACACCTTCCAGGATTATAGCAGCAACTTCTGTGAAGTTATCATTTGCAAGAACTGCATTCTTTTCAGCTTCATCATCATCGTCTTCACGACCAGGTGTCTTAAGATCAAATACTGATATGGCAAATCTAAATACAATGAAGAATATTATAAATGACGCAATTCCCAAAGGAATGATTAAGCAGGACTGCTGTGCAGCCGGAAATGAAGCAGAGAAAAGCAAAAA
>CALWNA010000177.1 GCA_944382505.1 uncultured Lachnospiraceae bacterium | reverse complement strand
GCAAAACGTCAGGCAGTTACAAATGCTGAGAGAACAATTTCATCCATTAAAAGACATATGGGTACAGACTATAAAGTAACAATTGATGGCAAGAGTTATACACCACAGGCTATTTCCGCCATGATTAAAAAGAAATTAAAAGCAGATGCTGAAGCTTATCTGGGTGAAAAAGTAACAGAAGCAGTTATTACTGTACCGGCTTATTTCAATGATGCACAGAGACAGGCAACAAAGGACGCAGGAAAGATCGCAGGACTGGATGTAAAGAGAATTATCAATGAACCAACAGCGGCAGCCCTTGCTTATGGTCTTGACAATGAAGGAGAACAGAAAATTATGGTATACGATTTAGGTGGTGGTACATTCGATGTATCTGTTATCGAAATCGGTGACGGCGTAATTGAAGTTCTCGCAACATCAGGTGATAACAGACTTGGTGGTGATGATTTTGATAAAAAGATTATGGATTACATGGTTGCAGACTTTAAGTCAAAGACAGGTATAGACCTTTCCAACGATAAGATGGCTATGGAAAGAATTAAGGCAGAAGCAGAAGATGCAAAGAAGAAACTTTCTTCCGCCACACAGACGGAAATCAGTATTCCGTTCATTACAGCAAATGAACAGGGACCACAGCATCTTAATATGACATTGACAAAGGCAAAATTTGATGAGTTGACAAGAGACCTTGTTGAGAAAACAGCCGTACCTGTACAGAATGCATTAAAAGATGCGGGAATTACAGCATCAGAACTCAGCAAAGTATTGCTTGTGGGCGGTTCCACACGTATTCCGGCAGTTCAGGATAAGGTAAAACAGTTAACAGGTCATGAACCGTCAAAGAAGATGAATCCGGATGAATGCGTTGCCCTAGGTGCTTCTATCCAGGGTGGTAAATTATCCGGCGATGCAGGTGCCGGCGATATTCTTCTTCTTGATGTAACGCCACTGTCCTTATCTATCGAGACAATGGGCGGCATCGCAACAAGACTGATTGAAAGAAATACTACAATTCCTACAAAGAAGAGTCAGATTTTCTCAACAGCAGCAGATAATCAGACAGCAGTAGATATTAATGTAGTACAGGGTGAAAGACAGTTTGCAAGGGACAACAAGAGTCTTGGACAGTTTCGGTTGGACGGTATTCCACCGGCAAGAAGAGGTGTTCCACAGATTGAAGTTACCTTTGATATTGATGCAAACGGTATAGTAAATGTATCTGCGAAAGATTTGGGAACAGGTAAGGAACAGCATATTACAATTACAGCAGGTTCGAATATGTCCGAGGAAGATATCGATAAAGCTGTTAAGGAAGCTGCAGAATATGAAGCACAGGATAAGAAGCGTAAGGAAGGCATTGATGCAAAGAACGAAGCCGATGCTATGGTTTCACAGACAGAGCAGGCTATGAATGAAGCCGGCGACAAACTCTCAGATACTGATAAGCAGGCAGTTCAGGCAGATCTTGATGCGTTAAAAGCAACAATTACTGCAATCGGTGAAAATGAACCTACCGATGCACAGATAGAAGAATTAAAGTCCGGAAAAGAAAAACTGATGAATTCCGCACAGCAGTTATTTGCTAAGATGTATGAACAGACGCAGGGCGCGGGAGCACAGGGAGCCGGACCGGACATGGGAGCACAAGGTGCAGGTTCTGCAGATGATGATGTTGTAGACGGTGACTTTACGGAAGTGTAAAATAGAGGCAACGGGCGAATGAGAGAATTTTTATAGAATTCTCTTATGGCCTATGTACAGGAAAATCCCGCCCGAGGAAACCCGGACGGGTTTTCCAGTGCAAAACAATAAATACCATACGAGAGGTATGCAATTATGGCAGAGAAAAGAGATTATTATGAGGTATTAGGCATTGACAAAAATGCAGATGATGCCACGATAAAAAAAGCATATAGACAGTTAGCGAAGAAATATCATCCGGATGTAAATCCGGGGGAGGAAGCGGCTGCCAAGTTTAAAGAGGCATCCGAAGCATACGCTGTACTCAGCGATCCGGAAAAGAGGAAGCAGTACGACCAGTTTGGACACGCGGCGTTTGACGGAAATGGCGGAACCGGCGGGTTTGACTTTAGCGATATGGATTTCAGCGATATCTTTGGAGGCTTCGGAGATATATTTGGTGATATTTTCGGTAGTAGCAGAAGAAGCAGTTCTCGTAACAGTAACGGGCCAATGCGTGGAGCTGATGTAAGAGTCGGCATGAGAATTAATTTTGAAGAAGCTGTAAGAGGCTGCACAAAGGAAGTTACAATTAATTTTAAAGAAACCTGTGCTTCCTGTAATGGAACCGGGGCAAAAAGAGGCACATCACCGGAGACATGTTCTAAGTGTGGCGGACGCGGGCAGTATGTTACAAAGCAACAGACCATGTTTGGAATGATGCAATCTGTTAACACATGTCCTGAATGCGGTGGTACAGGAAAAGTCATCAGAGAAAAATGTCCGGATTGTTATGGCGCCGGATATATTAGCAAGAGAAAGAAAATATCCGTTAAAATTCCGGCAGGTATTGATGACAGGCAGAGTATAAGAATTTCCGGTGAGGGTGAGCCGGGGAAAAACGGCGGACCGAGAGGAGATCTGCTTGTTGATATCAGAGTTACGCCAAGCAGCGAGTTTGAGCGTGATGGAATGGATGTGTACACGCAGACATATATTTCCTTTGCACAGGCGGCATTGGGGGGGGATATCAGAGTCAAGACAATTGACGGTGATGTTAAGTTCCCAATCAAACCGGGTACCCAAACAGGCACACGTATTCGCCTGAAAGGAAAAGGTATATGTAATGTGCACAATAGCAATGTGAGAGGAAATCAATATTCAACACTTGTCGTTAAGGTGCCGACAAAACTGAGTATGGAGCAGAAAGATTTGTTAAGGAGATTTGATGAAATTTCCGGCAATACTTTAAATGAATTTTCCGATAACAAAAGCACAGAAAAAAGGATGAATAAAAAAGGATTTTTTAAGAAATAAAAAAGTCTAAACAATTTATATAAAAAGCAATGGAACTTTGATTCCGTTGCTTTTTGCGTTAAAAATTTAAGAACAAATAAAAATGAATTGTTTTAAAATAACATTTTATTTCTTTAATATCATTAGGCAGGGATAAAAATTATGTTAGTGAATTTGGTTTAGAGATAAAAAGTGTTGAATTTTAGAGTATTAAGTATAATTGTTGGGATACAATAGATAGGTAACACAAAAAAATAAAAACAGGGAATCACCTTTGTATGATATATTTGTAACAACAAAAACAAAAACATTTATATCAAGAAAACAA